>JAFAED010000533.1 GCA_023424275.1 Pseudomonadota bacterium
AACCAGGATCATGCGATGATGACCGCGATGCTGACGGTGCGCAACATTGTCGCGGGCGAGAAGCTCTATGATATCTGGGGCGTCAACGAGGATGCCGAATATCATGAAAGCGGCACCGAAGGCGATCAGGCCGCGCTGGCGTCGGTCCGCGAGGTTCCCGCGCGCGTGGCGAAGGCTGCCTGAGGATTTGGCCGGGGGGATCGGCGCCATGCAACCCGTCATGCAAATAATCGCTTTGGTCCGGCGCGGCGAAATGCGCTGGTTGAACTATCTGCTCGCGAGCGCGCTGGCGCTGGGCAGCGACGCGGGGCTGTTCCTGCTGCTGCTCGACGCCGGTCTGTCGCCGGTGCCGGCATCGGCCACGGGCTATTGCGCCGGCATTCTGGTCCACTGGATGGTGTCGAGCCGGCTTGTCTTCGCCGATGGCGCCGCGGCGCGCGGCACGGGTGAACGTCAACGCCAGAAACTGCTGTTCGTCGGGTCGGCGCTCGTCGGTCTTGCCGTCACGACGGCGATCGTCGGGGGCGGCAGCGCGCTCGGCCTCGACCCGCGGCTTGCCAAGCTGGCGGCGATCGTCGTCAGTTTCCAGACCACCTATCTGCTGCGCCGCCATATCGTCTTTCGGGCGACCGCGGCATGACCGACGCCTCCGCGCCGGGCGGAGGCGGTGAAACGCCCGCGCGTCCGGTTGTCGTTCCGGGCGGGCTCGCCCTTCACCGCTGGCTGACGCCGGTGCGGATCGCATTGATCCTGTGGGCGGCGATGAGCCTGATCGCGATCGTAGCCAATTGGCATGCGATCACGGCGCTTGAACTGTCCGACACCGACGATGCCATGCGAATGGCGCAGGTACGCGACCTGCTCGCCGGGCAAGGCTGGTGGGATCTCAACCAGTATCGCGTCAACCCCGCTGGCGGCGGGGTGCTGATGCATTGGTCGCGGATTGTCGATGCACCGCTCGCCGCGGGCATTGCGTTGCTGACGCCGATATTCGGGCAGGCGACGGCCGAACGGATCGTGATGACAATATGGCCGCCGCTGCTGGCTGGGGCGCTCAGCATTGCCTGCGCCCTGGGCTATCGCAACCTGTCGGACAAGCGGATCGCCTATGTCGTCCCGCTGTTCCTGATCATGTCGGGATTCATCCTGATGCAGTTTCGGCCGCTGCGCGTCGATCATCATGGGTGGCAGATTTTCCTTGCGATGCTGATCATGACGCAGGCGCTGCGGCCCGCGGGCTGGCGAGCGGGCCTGCTCGGCGGGTTTTTTGCCGCGGCGCTTCTCGCGATCTCGATCGAAGGACTGCCGATCGTCGCGCTCTTCGCCGGGTTGGCGGCGCTGCGATGGGGGTTGCATGGCCGGACCGACGATCGCGCGCGGCTTTGCGGATATATCGGCGCGCTCGCGGGCGGCGCGATCCTGCTCCAGTTCGCAACGCGCGGGCCGGTGGGACTCGCCGGCATGTGGTGCGATTCGCTTTCGGCCCCCTATATGGCGGCGTTCGTCGCCGCGGCGGCGGTGATTTTCGGGGCCGCACGCGCCAATCCGGCGCGGCCGCCGGTTCGGTTTGTCCTGCTGGGCGTCGCCGGGCTGTTTGCCGCCGCGGCGCTGGTCGCGACCGATCCGCAATGCGCCAAGGGGCCATTTGCCTCGCTCGATCCGATCGTGGTCGAATATTGGTACAAGAATATCCTGGAGGGTCAGCCGGTCTGGGCGTCGGGATGGTATGATAGCATCTTTGTCGTCGTTCCGTCGCTGGCGGGGCTGGTCGGGTCGCTTTTCGCATGGCGCGGCTGCGCCGATGCCGGCGATCGCCGGAACTGGACGACGGTGATCGTTGCGCTGTTCGGCGCGGCGGGACTGTCGCTGCTCGTGCTGCGGAGCGCGTCGACCGCGCATCTGTTCGCGCTTCCAGGCTGCGCCTGGCTGGGGCTGCGCGCCTGGGCCTGGGCGCGTTCGATCGGATCGATGGTGCCGCGCGTGGTGGCATCGGCTCTGGCGGCGCTGACATTGCCCTTGCTGGGCAGCGTCGCGGTATCGATCGTCCTGGGCGCCATTTTCCCGGCCCTGAAGCCCGACGAGGCGGCGAGCTTGCCCGAGGCGCCCTATGCGCAGACCTGCCTCGACCCGGCCGCCGTGGCGGCGCTCAACCGCTTGCCGGCAACGACGATCATGACCCCCATCGACCTTGGTGCACCGATCGTTTTCTGGACGCATCACAGCCTGGTCGCGTCGGGCCATCATCGCAATAAGGAGGCGATGGCCGATACGCTGCGCGTCTTTGTCGGCGATCCCGACAAGGCCGAGGCGTTGGTACGCAAGCAGCAGGCGAGCCTGATCGTCTTTTGCCGGTCGGCAAACGACCTGACGAAATATCGCCGCGCCCGAAAGGACTCAATCGCGGCGCAGCTTTATGCGAACACGCCGCCGGCCTGGCTCGAAGCATTACCTGTCGCGACAAAAACCGGGCTGTCGGTGTGGCGGGTAAAACCGCGGTAAGGCGCGTCAGGCCGGGCGGAAGCCGAGTGCCGCGCCGTTCATGCAATAGCGCTTGCCGGTCGGTTTCGGCCCGTCGTCGAAAACATGGCCGAGGTGGCCGCCGCAGCGTTTGCAATGGACTTCGGTGCGCGCATAACCGAGTTCGCGGTCGGTCGACGTCCCGATCGCACCCTTCAGCGGCGCCCAGAAACTGGGCCAGCCGGTCCCGCTGTCGAATTTGGTCCGGCTCGAATAGAGCGGCAGCGCGCAGCCCGCGCAGACGAAGGTGCCGGCGCGTTTTTCCTTGTCGAGCGGACTGGTAAACGCGCGCTCGGTCGCGGCTTCGCGCAGGACGCGATATTGCAGCGGCGACAGGCGCGCCTTCCACTGGGCGTCGGAGAGTTGCCAGCCGGCCTCTGCCCGCGGGCGTGACGATTTGGCGAAGAGCATCGGGGCGCCGATGATGGCGCCGCCGAGCGCGAGTCCGCCGATAAGATGACGACGTTCGATCATAGTCCCGATACGTATGCCGGGCGCGAAGGGTTACAAGCGGGCGTCAATATTTCTCGATCTGCACAGGAAGTGTGCGGAATCCGTGAACGAAGCAGGCGTGCACGCGCTCGGGCGCGCCGGTGACGGTCACGCGCATCCGCCGCGCCGCCATTTCTTCGAGCAGGATGCGCAGTTGCAGCTCGGCGAGGCGCGCCCCAACGCAGCGATGGACGCCATAGCCGAACGAGAGGTGGCGCCGTGCATTTTCGCGGTCGAGTTTGAGCGCGTCGCCGTCGTCGAACACGCTTTCGTCGCGATTGGCCGACAGATACCAGAGGATGAGCTTGTCGCCCTTTTTGATCGCGTGCCCGAACAGATCGGCGTCTTCGAGCGCGGTGCGGCGCATATGCGCGAGCGGGGTCTGCCAGCGGATGATCTCGCTGACCGCATTGGGGATGAGCGACGGGTCGGCTTCGAGCTTCGCGCGCTGGTCGGGAAATTTGTCGAGGCCGTAAGCGAGGCCCGACATGGTGTTGCGCGTCGTATCGTTGCCGCCGACGATCAGCAGGACGAGGTTCCCGATGAACTCATATTTGTCCATGTTGCGCATCGCTTCGCTGTGCAACATCATCGACAGCAGGTCGGGCGTCGGCGGCTGGTCGAGCTTTTCCATCCACAATTTCTGGAAATAGACGAAGGCCTCTTCGAGCACAGCGCGACGCTGTTCCTTGAGTTCGACCTTTTGTGCGAGTTCGACGTCGCCCATCCAGTCGGACCATTCGGTCAGCTTGCGCCGGTCTTCCCACGGAAAATCGAACAGCAACGCAAGCATCTGCGTCGTCAGTTCCATCGACACGCGGTCGACCCAGTCGAAGGTCTCGTTCCACGGCAGCCCGTCGAGAACCTCGCCCGTGCGGTTCCTTATGTCTTCGGACAGGCGCGTCATTTCGGCGGGGGTGAAGGCGGGCGCGACGGTGCGGCGCTGATCGGTGTGCTGCGGCCGGTCCATCGCGATGAACATCGGCAGGCGAAAATCCTCATCCTCGTCGCGTTCGAGGATCGTGATCCCGCCATATTCCCACGAGGAGCTGTAAATGTCGGGCAGCGCCTCGACATGCTGGATCGCCTGGTGGCTCGCGATATTCCAATAGGGACCGTGGACGCTGTCTTCGCATTTCACGATGCCGCCCAATTGGCGAAGCTCGGCAAAGGGCTCCTGCCAGCGATCCTCCGAATAGAGGGCGGCAGGGCTCATGTCATGAGCGTACGAAACAGTCTGGGGCTGGGCTGCAGTCGCCATCGGGCATCCTCTCTTCGCAGGGGACTCGCCGCGACGCTTGCCGCCGTCGGCGAAATCAGTTGCAGAATGCCACTGCTAACAGCTTTGTCAACGACGCTCGGCGGCGACTGTCGCGGCGATCGCAGCAGCGGTCGCACCGCGGCGCCAGAATTTCCAGCCGCTGCCGCTGCTCAGCACGCCGGCGCGGAACAACCGCACCGAAATCCAGACGACGAGTGCGACCCAGATCGCCTGCCAGCCGAGCGCGAGCAGGTGGACCGCCTTCGAATCGTCGGTCGCGGCGCGCGCGGCCATGGCGAGCGGCGATGAAAAGGGGAAAATCTGTGCGAAGCGCGCGAGCCCGCTGCCGGGTGCACTGGCTGCGGCGGCGGACAGGCTGAACATCCCGACCTGGAAGATGGTGATCGGCAGGCTGAGCATCTGGATTTCGCGCACCGTTGCCGCCTGCGCGCCGACGCCGAGGAAGACCGCGCCGAGGAGCAGGAACGAGAGGATGAAATAGACGAAGCCGATGATGAGGAAAAAGGCCCAGCCGGTTGCCGGCGTCGAGGCCATCGCGGCCGCGGCCTTGCTCGTCCCGCCGGCAGTGGCGAGCGTGGCGGGGTCCGCGAACAGTGCCGCGATCAACCCGCCACCGAACGCCAGTGCGATCCAGAAGGCGATGAAAAGCACGGCAACGCCAAGAAAGCCGAGCAGCTTGCCGAGGAAGACGCTTTCGAGCGGGACGGCGGCGGCGAGGATTTCGATCACCTTGTTGCCCTTTTCCTCGGCGAGCGAACTCACCGTCTGGCCCGCGAGGAGCAAGGTCAGGAGGAAAATGACGAAGACCGCGCCGAAACCCATCGATTGTTGAACGGCAATGCTGGCGCCCCCGCGCTGGATATTCTCGAAACGCGGTTCGACGGGGGCGACGTCGCCGGCGGCGCGGTCGCGCAAGACCTGTCCGGCGAGCAGCGCGAGATAGCGCCCCGAGGAGCCGTCGGCATTCCGCTGGACGATGCGCGGGCTTTCGAGCGGGCCGCTCATCACGGCATAGGTGTCCGATCCCTTTTCGCTCGTGATCGCGACCGGGTCGATCTTTTCGGTTCCGGCAATGCGGAAGGCGAGTTGCGGCGGGGCGCCGTCGTTGCTGGCAAAGGCATCGCGGAGACGGCGGTCGGCGTCGCGGAGCGCGGCAATGTCGGCCGGATCGGCAACGACGACGATGCGGCCGGCGCCGCGCGCGCTATCGGCGAGCTGCGATGCGCCCATGCCGCCCGCGAGTCCCATGCCGACCATGAACAGCGGTGCGAGCAGGAAAAGGAGGAAGGTCGGCGTCGCGACGATCGCGAGGAAGTCGCGCCGCGCAACAACGAACATGCTTTGAAGGAACGGGGTCATGCGCTGGCCTCCTCGACCGCATCTTCGGTGGCATCGGCGTCGAAACCCGCATCGACCTGGCGGACGATGTGGACGAAGGCGTCGTGCAGCGCCGGCCGGCTGATCGACAGGCCGGTGACGCCAAGACCGCTCGCGGTAATCCGCGCGAGCAGTGGTTCGACATCGCCGTCCTCGATCGCGAAATGCCAGGCGTCACCGCGCAGTTCCGCGCCCGCCGGAAGGTTTGCAGCGACGGTGGCGGGATCACCCGCTGTCCGCGGCGTGTAGCGCACCTGCATCGGCAGCAGCGCGCGCGCCTCGTCGACCGTGCCTTCAAAGCGGCGCGCCGAGCGCGCGATGATCGCGATGCGGTCGCAGAGGCGTTCGGCATGCGCCATGACATGTGTCGAAAAGAGGATGGTCGCGCCGCGGCTCTGTTCGCGCCGCACGAGCATTTCGAGCCGTTCCTGATTGACGGGGTCGAGTCCGGAGAATGGTTCGTCCAGAACGATCAGGTCGGGCGCATGGACAATCGAGCCGATAAGCTGGATCATCTGCGCCATGCCCTTCGACATTTTGCGGATTTTTTCGTCGATGACGCGTTCGAGCCCGAGTTCGGCCATGAAAGCTTCGGCGCGGCGGCGACCTTCGGCCCATTCGAGCCCGCGCAGCGCGCCCATGAAGGCGATCGCCTCCCGCGCTTTCATTCCCGGATAGAGTCCGCGCTCTTCGGGAAGATAGCCGATGCGGTGGCGTACCGTCTGGGGGCGCTCGCCGAAAACGCGGCTGGTGCCTTCGTCGGGGTCGATGATGCCGAGCGTCATGCGCAGGCTGGTCGTCTTGCCCGCGCCGTTCGGTCCGAGCACGCCGTAGATGCTGCCCGCCGGAACCGCCAGGCTGACATGATCGACCGCGCGGTAATCGCCGAAATATTTGGTGAGGCCGTCCGCCTCGACGCTGAATTCGCTCAAATCATGGTCCCCGACTGGCGCACGTGCAAACTATGGCACGGCGAGACGGCTCGCGTATAGAGCGGCAATGGTTGCGGAAGCCTTGCCCCCTCTGGAAGATCGTCTCGAAGCCGTCGCGCGCGCGCATGGCTTTGTCGCCTTCGGCATCGCCGATGCAGGCGCGGCACCGCAAACCGCGGCGCGGCTGGACCAGTGGCTGGCCGAGGGGCGTCACGGCGACATGATCTGGATGGAAAGCCGCGCCGAGCAGCGCGGATCGCCCAAAGGGCTATGGCCCGAGGTTCGGTCGGTCATCGCGCTCGGGATGAGTTATGCGCCGGCGTTCGACCCGTTGATGCTCGCCGATCATGCCGATCGCGGGCGCATTTCGGTTTATGCGCAGGGCGGCGATTATCATGACGTCGTCAAAAAAGCGCTGAAGGCGGTCGCGCGCTGGCTGGTCGCCGAGGCGAAGGATGCCGAGGTCAAGGTGTTCGTCGACACCGCGCCGGTCATGGAAAAGCCTCTGTCGGCGGCGGCGGGGCTCGGCTGGCAAGGCAAGCACACCAACCTTGTCAGCCGTGAACATGGCAGCTGGCTGTTCCTTGGCGCGATCTACACGACGCTCGACCTGACGGGCAGCAGCCCGGGACGCGACACATGCGGTAGCTGTTCGGCGTGCCAGGACGCCTGCCCGACGCAGGCCTTTCCCGCGCCGTACCGGCTCGATGCGCGGCGCTGCATTTCCTACCTGACGATCGAGCATAATGGTCCGATCCCGGTCGCACTGCGGCGCGGGATCGGCAATCGCATCTATGGTTGCGACGATTGCCTGGCGGCCTGTCCGTGGAACAAGTTCGCCGACACTGCGCACGCCCACCGCGCTTTCCTGCCGCGCGCCGAGTTGGTTGCGCCGTCGCTTGCCGATCTGCTCGCGCTCGACGATGCCGGGTTCCGGCAGGTGTTTGCGGGATCGCCGATCAAGCGGATCGGGCGCGGGCGCATGGTGCGCAATGCCGCGATTGCGGCTGGAAACAGCGGCGACCGGCAATTCGTACCGGCCCTCGAGCGGCTGGCGACCGATGATTCGCCGATGGTCGCCGACGCCGCGCTATGGGCGCTCGCCGAACTGGCGTCGTGACGTCATCCTATCTGCGCAGCGCGTCGATACAGCTTGGCACATTGGCATCGCGGCCCTCGGGCGTGCGCGCGTCGACATGGGTGGCGAGCGGGTCGGCGCCCGCTTTCGGCGCATAATAATAGATATCGAGAATGCAGGCGGCACCGGCGAACTGAAGTTTGCGGCCGGTGCCTTCGGCGATATCGAGGCGGGGTTTGCCGACATTCCCAGCGCGGCCCGGGCCCCATGGCCGAAGAGGCGG
>JAFAED010000014.1 GCA_023424275.1 Pseudomonadota bacterium
GAGCAAGCAGTGGCTGAACGGTAATGCCGGGCGCATCTATGGCGCCGAAGCCTCCTTCTCCTTCCCGTTCGCCAACTTCACCCAGTCGCTCGACGGCTTCGGCGTGCTCGGTAGCGCCTCTTACACCAAGAGCCGCGTGCGCGAAGGTGGCGAGGATCCGATCTCGATGCCCGGCCTGTCGAAATGGGTTATCAACGGAACCGCCTATTTCGAAAAGGATGGCTTCCAGGTGCGTGCGTCGGGCCGCTATCGCTCGAAGTTCCTTGCCGAAGTTTCGACGATCAGCCTCGCGCGCGACATGTTCATGGCGAAGAGCGAGTTCGTCGTCGACGCGCAGGTCGGCTATACCTTCCAGAGCGGCGCGCTCGAAGGGCTGGGCATCTTGCTGCAGGCTTCGAACCTGACCAACGAACCGTTCGTGACCTATTACAACAATGATCCGCGCCAGATCCGCGACTATCAGAATTATGGTCGCAACTTCATGGCGGGTATCACTTACAAGTTCTGACGGGATGCGCGGGCCGGTCGATACGTCCGGCCCGCTTCCCGGAGGAGAGGGAAGGAACAGGGTGGGCGAGCGCCGCATCACGAAGGTCGTCATCGTCGGCGGCGGAACCGCGGGCTGGATGGCCGCCGCGGCGCTGTCGCGGACGATGGACAATCTGTCGATCCACCTGGTCGAAAGCGACGAGATCGGCACCGTCGGGGTCGGCGAGGCGACGATCCCCGCGATCCGCCTGTTCAACGCGCTGATCGGCATCGACGAGAATGAGTTTATTCGCGAGACCGGCGGGACGTTCAAACTCGGCATCCAGTTTCACGATTGGGGCCGGATCGGCGACGTCTATATGCACGCCTTCGGCCAGATCGGCCGCAGCCTCGGCATGCTGCCGTTCCAGCAATATTGGCTTCGCGGCCGGAACGAGGGCGTCGCGGGTCGGCTCGGCGACTATTCGCTGAACGAAACCGCCGGGCGGCAGAACCGCTTTGCGCGGCTGCCGCAAATCCCGAACACCAGCCTCGACGGCGTCGCTTACGCCTTTCATTTCGACGCCGCGCTCTATGCGGCCTATCTGCGCAAGGTGTCCGAGGCCGCCGGGGTCGAACGAACCGAAGGCAAGATCGCCAGCGTCCGGCGGGGCGGCGAAAGCGGCCATGTCGAAGCCGTCGTGCTGGAAAATGGCTCCGCGATCGAAGGCGAGCTTTTCATCGACTGCTCGGGCTTTCGCGCGCTGCTGATCGAGGATGCCCTCGAAACCGGCTTCGAGGATTGGACGCGGTGGCTTCCCTGCGACCGCGCGATCGCTGTGCCGAGCGAAAATACCGGCCCCGCGCGGCCCTATACGCAGGCGATTGCGCACAAGGCTGGCTGGCAATGGCGCATCCCGCTCCAGCACCGCACCGGCAACGGCCATGTCTTTTGCAGCGACTTCATCAGCGAGGATGAGGCGACAGCGACGCTGCTCGCCAATATCGAAGGCCGCCCGCTCGCCGACCCGCGCACGCTTCGCTTCCGTACCGGCATGCGCAAGCAGGCGTGGAACGCCAATGTTGTCGCGCTCGGCCTCGCTTCGGGTTTTCTCGAGCCGCTTGAATCGACGAGCATCCACCTGATTCAGAACGGCATCGCCAAGCTGATCGCGCATTTTCCCGATCGCGATTTCGACGCCGCCAATGTCGATGCCTATAACCGCCGCGTCCGTTTCGATTACGAGCGCATTCGCGACTTCGTCATCCTTCACTATCACGCCAACCAGCGCACCGACGCGCCCTTCTGGATCCGCTGCCGCGAGATGGGCATTCCCGAAACGCTCGCGCGCAAGATCGAGCTGTTCCGCTCTCAGGGCCAGATCGTTCGCGAGGGCGACGAATTGTTCATCGAGATCGGCTGGTTCCAGGTGCTGACGGGGCAGAATATCCTGCCCGATGGCTATCATCCGATGGCCGACCAACTCACGACCGACGAACTGGCGGGCTTTTTCGCCGACATCGAAACGATCGTCGCGCGCACCGCGTCGCATCTTCCCGCCCACGACGAATTTATCGCGCAGCATTGCGCGGCAGGAGTGCCCGCATGAGTTTGCTCGCTTCGATACTAGCCATGACCCTCAGCGGTGCGGCGCCGGCCGCGGATTACCGCCAGCGCCCGCCCGAGGACGAAATCATCTATTTCGTCCTCCCCGACCGTTTCGAGAATGGCGATCCCAAGAACGACAAGGGCGGGTTGAAGGGCGACCGGCTCCAGACCGGTTATGACCCGACCGCCAAGGGCTTCTTCCACGGCGGCGACCTTGCGGGGCTCACCAAGCGCCTCGACTATATCGAGGGCCTCGGCGCGACCGCGATCTGGTTTGCGCCGATCTTCAAGAACAAACCGGTGCAGGGCCCGAAGGGCGAAGAGAGCGCGGGATATCACGGCTATTGGGTCACCGACTTCACGCAAGTCGACCCGCATTTCGGCACCAATGCCGAGTTCAAGGCCTTCGTCGATGCGGCGCACGCGCGCGGGATGAAAGTCTATATGGACATCATCGCCAACCACACCGCCGACGTCATCGCCTATAAAGAGGATGCGACCGGCGGCTTCCGTTACCGCAGCCTTGCCGATTATCCTTATTCGCGGCGCGGCGGGCTGAAGGGCGCGGCGATCAATCCGGGTTTCGCGGGCGATCATGTGGCCGATGCTGAAAACTGGGCAAAGCTGACCGATCCGGCGTTCGCCTATACGCCTGTTGTGCCGAAGGGCGAGGAGCGGGTGAAGGTGCCTGCCTGGCTCAACGACCCGATCTATTATCACAACCGCGGCAACAGCGATTGGGTCGGCGAGTCCGCGCTGTACGGCGACTTCTCCGGGCTTGACGATCTTGCGACCGAGCATCCGCGCGTGGTGCAGGGCTTCATCGACATCTATGGCCGCTGGATCGACGAATTCGGCATCGACGGCTTCCGCATCGACACCGCGAAGCATGTGAACCCCGAATTCTGGCAGGCCTTCGTCCCCGCGATGCAGGCGCGCGCGAAGGCGCGCGGCATCCCGAATTTCCACATCTTCGGCGAAGTCTATGTCGATGCCGTCGATCCGGGCGCGCTCGCCTGGTACACGCAGGCAGCAGGTCTTCCCGCGGTGCTCGATTTCGGCTTTGCGCGCGCCGCGATCGACGCGGTGAGCGGCACGAAGGGCACCGGCGAGTTCGCGCGGCTGTTCGACGGCGATGCGCTCTACAAGGGCGGGGCAGCGGCGGCGCAGGAACTGCCGACCTTCCTCGGTAATCATGACATGGGCCGTTTCGCGATGTTCGTGAAGGCGGCGAACCCGAAGGCTAGCGAGGCCGAACTGCTCCAGCGCGTGATGCTCGGCCATGCCATGCTGCTGACGCTCCGCGGGGTGCCGACGATCTATTATGGCGACGAGCAGGGGTTCGTCTCGGACGACAAGGACCAGCTCGCGCGCGAAAATATGTTCGCGTCGAAGGTTGCGGCCTATAATGACAACGACCTGATCGGCAGCGACGCGACGACCGCGACCGCCAATTTCGACACCGCGCACCCGCTCTATCGCCATATCGCGGCGCTGTCCGAAATCCGGCGCAAGACCCCCGCGCTGATGCGCGGCGCCACCAAGGTTCGCGCTTTCTCCGAAAAGCCCGGCCTGCTCGCGGTATCGCGCTTCGACCCGGATACCGGCCGCGAAATATTGCTCGCCTTCAACACGTCGGCGGCGCCGCTGTCGGCCAACATTGCCATCGATATGAAAAGCGCGGGCTTTACCGCGCTCCACGGCGACTGCCCTGCGGCTCCCACCGCGCCGGGCAGCCTCCATCTGTCTCTCCCCGCCTTCGGCACGATCATCTGCCAGGCCAGCGAATAAGCGAAAGCACGCGTGACGACGAACAGCCCCCTCGTTCAGGACCAGACCCGCCTCGCCGCGACGGAAACGCCGTGGTGGAAGGGCGCGACAATCTATCAAATCTATCCGCGCAGCTTTGCCGATTCGAACGGCGACGGGATCGGCGACCTCGCAGGCATCACCGCGCGGCTCGACTATGTCGCCGCGCTCGGCGTCGATGCGATCTGGCTGTCGCCCTTCTACCCCTCGCCGATGGACGATTTCGGCTATGACATCGCCGATTATTGCGGCGTCGATCCGATTTTCGGCACGCTCGACGATTTCGACGCGCTGGTGGCGCGCGCGCATGCGCTGGGGCTGAAGGTCACAACCGACCTCGTGTTCGCGCACACCTCCGATCGGCACGCCTGGTTCGCGGAGAGCCGCGCGAGCAAGGAGAATGACAAGGCCGACTGGTATGTGTGGGCCGATGCCAAGCCCGATGGCTCGCCGCCGACCAATTGGCAGTCGGTGTTCGGCGGCCCCGCGTGGACGTGGGACGCGCGGCGCGGCCAATATTATATGCATAATTTCCTGGGCTCACAGCCGCAGCTCAACGTCCACAACCCCGCGGTGCAGGACGCGCTGCTCGGCGTCGTGCGCTTCTGGCTCGACCGCGGCGTCGACGGCTTTCGCATCGATGCAATCAACTTCTCGATGCACGATCCCGAATTTCGCGACAATCCGCCCGCGCCGCCGTCGAACAAGGTCCGCACCCGGCCGTTCGATTTCCAGCAGAAAATCCATAACCAGTCGCACCCCGACATCCCGCTGTTCCTCGAACGTATCCGCGCGCTGACCGATCAATATCCGGGCAGCTTCACCGTCGCCGAGGTCGGCGGCGACGATGCGGTGCGCGAGATGAAGCTGTTCACCGCGGGCAATGGCCGCCTCAATAGCGCCTATGGCTTCGACTTTCTCTATGCCGACCGGCTGACGCCGCAACTGGTGCGCGAGGCGGCCGAACAATGGCCCGACACGCCGGGGCTCGGCTGGCCGAGCTGGGCGTTCGAAAATCATGACGCGCCGCGCGCGGTATCGCGCTGGACGCCCGACGGCGTCGATCCCGCAGCTTTCGCCCGCATGAAGATGGCGCTGCTCTGCGCGCTGCGCGGCAATATCATCCTCTACAATGGCGAGGAGCTGGGGCTCGATCAGGTCGAGATCCCGTTCGAACTGGTGAAGGATCCCGAGGCGCTCAAGAACTGGCCGCTGACGCTGTCGCGCGACGGCGCGCGCACGCCGCTGCCGTGGGCGGCGGGTGAGGCGCATGCAGGCTTTTCGAGCGCCGATCCTTGGCTGCCGCTGGGTGCCGAGCACGGCGCGCTCGCGGTCGACCGGCAACAGGCAGATCCCGCATCGCTGCTCAACCTCACGCGCCATCTCGTCGCGCTGCGCGCCGCGCATCCTGCGCTGCGCGTCGGCCGCGACGCGCGCTGGATTGCCGAGGGCGACCTGCTTGCCTTTGACCGGATCGCCGACGGCGAGCATATCCGCTGCCTCTTCAATCTCGGCGGCAGGGCGATCGAAATTGCGGATCATGGGCAGGGCAGCACGCCCGTCGCTGCCCTCAACGGCGCCGATCCGGCGCATCTGCCGCCGTGCGGCGCTCTCTGGCTGAAACTCGAAGGAAGAAATTGATGCGTAGCCTGTTCGCCGCCCTCCCGCTGCTCGCCGTGGCAGCGGCGCCCGCCGTCGCGCAGGACGCGCGGCCCGAGCAGACAGCGTCGTCGCCCGACGGCGCCATCACGCTCACCGTGTCGACCGACAATGATCAGCGGCCCACATGGTCGCTGTCGCGCAAGGGCAAGCTGCTTATCGCGCCGTCGAAGCTCGGCTTCATCCTCGCCGACCGCATCGGGCTGCAACGCGGCTTCACCATCGAAAGCGCCCTGCGCGCGAGCGGCGACACGCGCTGGGAACAGCCGTGGGGCGAGCGCCGCTTCGTGCGCGACCGGCACAATGAACTGCTCGTCCGCTTCCGTCAGGACAAGAGCTGGGGCGGCCATGCGATGAACGTCCGCTTCCGCCTGTTCGACGACGGCATCGGCTTCCGCTACGAACTCCCCGAGCAGGCGGGGCTCCCGACCGCCAAGATCGTCGACGAAATCACCGAATTCGATATTGCGCCCGAGGGCACGGCCTGGTGGATCAGCGGCGGCGAGTGGAACCGCTACGAACAAATCTATCAGAAAACGCCGATCGAGGGCGTCGCCACTGCACACACGCCGATCACGATGAAGCTCGACGACGGAACGCATCTGGCGTTCCATGAGGCCGCGCTGGTCGATTATGCAGGCATGTGGTTCAAGCGCGTCGAAGGGCGCAAGTTCCGTTCGACGCTGTCGCCGTCGTCGCGCGGGCCGAGGGTGATCCGCGACCTGCCGTTCGCCACGCCCTGGCGCACGATGCGCGTCGCCGACAATGCGGCCGGGCTCGTCGAAAACGACCTCGAACTCAACCTCAACGAACCGAACAAGCTTGGCGATGTCAGCTGGTTCAAGCCGATGAAATATATCGGCATCTGGTGGGGGATGATCCGCGGTGACTGGAGCTGGGCCGAAGGGCCGAAGCATGGCGCCACGACGACAAGGACCAAGCAATATATCGATTTTGCCGCGAAGCACGGCTTTGGCGGCGTGCTCGTCGAGGGCTGGAACAAGGGCTGGAACGGCAATTGGTTCGGCCATGGCGACGAGTTCAGCTTCACGCAGGCAACCCCCGATTTCGACCTGAAGGCGGTCACCGACTATGCGCGCAAAAAGGGCGTGCAACTGATCGGCCATCATGAAACCGGCGGCAATATCGCGGTCTATGAGGCGCAGCTCGACGATGCGATGAAGCTTTATGGCGCGATCGGCGTCGGCACGGTGAAGACCGGCTATGTCGCCGATGCCGGCGGGATCATCGCGCCGGGAGCGACGCCCGGAACGACCGCGATGGAATGGCATGACGGCCAGCGTCAGGTGGAGCATCAT
>JAFAED010000145.1 GCA_023424275.1 Pseudomonadota bacterium
GGGTTGGCTCGATGCGATGGGCGTCCGCTACGGCGACCGCATCGCGATCGAGGACTCGTCGGTCTATGGCGCCGCTTCGGCGCAGGCGACCGTCCGCTCGATGATCGAGCGTCGCGGGCTGTTGCTCAGCAACGACGTCCCGGTCACCACCGGCGCGGTGCCGCAAGGCCATTTGCGCGTCATCGTCACGCGCGCGTCGGCCTCGGTGCCCGGTTGCCCCAATTGGGACAGCAAATTCGCGATCAATGTCGCCAACGCCACGTCGTCAAATTATGGCTGCGCGACCAACAGCAATCTTGCCGTGATGGTCGCCGATCCGAATGATCTGATCAAGGGCGCGCGCAACGATCGCACCGACCCGTCGGCCGCGACCCGCGCCATCCGCACCTATCGTGAAAAGCCCCAGACCGGCGCGGGCGACCTGAACGCATCGGCAACCAGCAAGGAGAGCGGCCAGTGAACGCTCCATTCAAAATGGGGGGACTGCGTGACCCCTTCAACGCCTTTGTCTGCGACGACGATACGCTGGAGCTGATCCGCGCCGCGGCCAACGACATGGGCTGGCCGATCGAAAAATGTAACAAGGGTGGCCTGCGCAACGCCGTGCAGTCGCTGTCGGTTTCCGCCAGCCCGAACATCCTGTTCGTCGACATGTCGGAATCGGGCGACCCGATCAACGACATCAACGCGCTTGCCGAGGTTTGCGAACCCGGCACGGTGGTGATCGCCGCGGGCCAGGTGAACGATGTTCGCCTGTACCGCGACCTTCTGTCGAGCGGGATTCAGGATTATCTGCTGAAGCCGCTTTCGCTCGACCAGGTGCGTGAATCGCTGACGATGGCGCAGGCCATGCTGACGGCGCCGAAACATGCCGACATGCAGGACGACAAGCCGCATCATATGATGGCGGTGGTCGGCGTGCGCGGCGGCGTCGGGGCATCGCTCGTGTCGACCTCGCTCGCCTGGGCGATCAGCGAACAGGCGGGCCGCCAGACGGCGCTGCTCGACCTCGACGTGCATTTCGGAACCGGCGCGCTGACGCTCGACCTCGAACCGGGCCGCGGCCTGATCGACGCGATCGACAATCCCAGCCGCATCGACGGGCTGTTCATCGAACGCGCCATGGTGCGGGCATCGGACAAGCTCAGCCTGCTGTCGGCCGAAGCACCGATCCACCAGCCGGTGATGACCGACGGGTCGGCCTTTTTCCAGCTCGAGGAAGAACTCCGCGGCGCGTTCGAAATGACGATCGTCGACCTTCCGCGCCAGGTGTTGATCCCCTTCCCGCATCTTGTTTCGGAAGCGGGCACGATCCTGCTGGTCAGCGACGTGACGCTCGCCGCCGCGCGCGACACGATCCGCCTCTTGTCGTGGTTCAAACAGAATGTTCCCGGCGCGCGCGTGGTGCTGGTCGCCAACAAGTTCCAGAATGCGATCGGCGAACTGTCGCGCAAGGAATTTGAATCGTCGATCGAACGCCAGATCGACATTCTCATTCCGTTCGATCCGAAACTGGTCAGCCAGTCGGCAAAGCTCGGGAAATCCTATGCGGAAATCTGCAAGGGAACGAAGGCGGCGCAGGTCTGGAACAATCTGACCCGCCTGATCCTCGACGGCGCCGACGTCGAAGCCGAGGAAGCCCAGCTCAGCGCCCCGAAGGGCAAGTCGGGTGGCGGCTCGCTGCTCGGCAAGCTGGGCCTGATGAGCAAGAAGGGCGCGAAACAGCCGGTATGACGGCCCGCATGACGGGCCGCATCTTCCACCAGCGATAGAATCGGACATCAGCCGACCATGAACCTGCCAGTCATCCTTATCATCGCCGGGGCCTTCCTGGCCTTTGCCCTCCTCGTGATCCTGCTGGGCGGCCCTTCGTCCGGCAAGGCGAAGACGCGGCGGCTGGCAATGGTCAAGGACCGGCATGCAGCCTCGACCGAGGCGGTCGTGGCGGCGCAGATGCGCAAGACCATCGCATCGGGCGGCAAGGCCGATTCGGCGTTGACCAGCATGTTGCCGCGCCGCGAGGAGCTTGAAAAACGCATCCGCCGGACGGGCAAGAGCTGGACGCTGACGCAATATATGTTCGCGTCGATGGGGATCTTCGTTGCTGTCACCGGCGCCATGCTCGCCGTGCGCGCGCCGATGCTGATGGCCGGCCTGATCGGGCTGATGTTCAGCCTTGGCCTGCCCTATTTCGTCGTCGGCCAGACGATCAAAAAGCGGGTCAAGCAGTTCAACGCTCGCTTCCCCGACGCGATCGACCTGCTCGTTCGCGGTCTGAAATCGGGTTTGCCGGTGACCGAGACCTTCCAGGTCGTCAGCCAGGAGCTTCCGGGACCCGTCGGCGAGGAATTCAAGGGCGTCGTCGAACGCATCCGTATCGGTAACACGATGGAAGCCGCGTTGCAGGAATCGGCGAACATGCTCGGCACCCCCGAGTTCCAGTTTTTCTGCATCACCATTCAAATCCAGCGCGAAACGGGCGGCAACCTGGCCGAAACGCTCGCAAACCTGTCGGAGGTGCTGCGCAAGCGCGCGCAGATGAAACTGAAGATTCGCGCCATGTCGTCGGAAGCCAAGGCATCCGCCTATATCGTCGGCGCCTTGCCCTTCTTCGTCTTCGGCGTCGTTTGGTCGATGAACCCCGAATATCTCGAGGGTTTCTTCTACGAACAGCGCCTCATCATCGCCGGGGTCGGCGGCCTGATCTGGATGAGCATCGGCGCCGGTATCATGGCCAAGATGATCAGCTTCGAAATTTGAAGGGGCATAATCAGTGAACAGCAGCCTCTTTCTTTCCTCGGCCTTCACGGGGGCCCAGAGCGGCCCGACTTTGCTCGGCATCGACATCGTGTGGGCGGGCACCATGCTCGCCGCGGTTGGCGTGTTTGCCGTGCTTTTCGCCATCTACAACGCGCTGACCGTCCGCAATCCGATGACGAAGCGCGTCAAGGCGCTCAACGATCGCCGCGAACAGCTCAAGGCTGGCATCACCGCCTCGACCGCGAAGCGCCGGGCAAGGCTCGTTCGCAAGAACCAGCATGCCGACAAGATGCGCACGATCCTCGGCAAGCTTCAGGTCTTGCAGGAAGAGCAGATCAAGGAGGTTCAGCAAAAGCTGGCGCAGGCGGGTATCCGCTCGAAGGATCTGGCCGTCGCGGTCATTTTCGGACGCATGGTGCTGCCCGTCGTATTCGGCGGCGTCGCGGCCTTCCTGATTTACTGGGTCGACATGTGGCCCACGCTGACCCCGTTCAAACGGTCGGGCTTCACGATGGCGATGCTGCTGCTCGGCTACAAGGCACCCGACCTGTTCGTTGAGAACAAACGCGCGAAACGCACCGACGCCATCCGCAAGGGCCTTCCCGATGCGCTCGACCTGCTCGTGATCTGCGCCGAGGCCGGCCTCACCGTCGACTCCGCTTTTGCGCGCGTGTCGAAGGAACTGGGCCGCGCCTATCCCGAACTGGGCGAGGAATTTGCGCTGACCTCGATCGAACTCGGCTTCCTGACCGAGCGGCGTCAGGCGTTCGAGAATCTCGCCTATCGCGTGAATCTGGAATCGGTGAAGGGTGTGGTCACGACCATGATCCAGACCGAAAAATACGGCACCCCGCTTGCGTCGGCGCTGCGCGTCCTGTCGGCCGAATTCCGCAACGAACGCATGATGCGCGCCGAGGAAAAGGCCGCCCGCCTTCCCGCGATCATGACGGTGCCGCTCATCCTGTTCATCCTGCCAGTGCTGTTTATCGTGATCCTTGGTCCCGCAGCCTGCTCGCTTTCGGACGCCATGTCGGGCGGAGGGTTCGGCTAACGAACGTTTGCCTTGCGGAATGTGGAAGGGGCGGGTTCAAAACCCGCCCCTTTTCATATCACGCAACCTGCTGTTCGATCGCGCCGAAAATGCTGTGGTGCCGGTCGTCGTCCATCCAGATCCGGACCGTATCGCCCTTCTGCATGAACGGCGTCTTGGGTTCGCCCTGCTGGATCGTCTCGACGGTGCGCACTTCGGCGAGGCAGCAATAGCCAAGCCCGCCTGCAGCAATAGGCTTGCCTGGGCCGCCGTCGGCGTCGCGGTTCGACACCGTGCCCGATCCGATGATCGTCCCGGCGCCCAAGTCGCGCGTCTTTGCGGCGTGCGCGATCAGCGCGCCGAAATCGAACGTCATGTCGACGCCCGCGTCGACCCGGCCCAGCGGCTGGCCGTTCAGGTCGACGCAGAGCGCGCCGTGCAACTTACCGTCCTTCCAGCGTCCGCCCAGCGACTCGGGCGTCACGAACACCGGCGACATCGCGCTCGACGGTTTCGACTGGAAAAAGCCGAATCCCTTGGCAAGCTCGGCGGGGATCAGGCCGCGCAGCGATACGTCGTTGGTCAGTCCGACAAGCAGGATCTTCTCGCGGGCCGCAACCGCGTCGATGCCGGCCGGAACGTCGCCGGTCACCACGACGACTTCGGCCTCCATATCGCAGCCCCACGCCGGATCGGCGAGCGGGATCGGGTCGCGGGGAGCAAGGAAGGCATCGCTGCCGCCCTGGTACATCAGCGGGTCGTGCCAAAAGCTCTCGGGCATTTCGGCGCCCCTCGCCTGGCGCACCAGCGCAACATGATTCACATAGGCGCTGCCATCGGCCCATTGATAGGCGCGCGGCAACGGCGACGCCGCATCGCGCTCGTGAAAACGCTCCTTCGGGATCGCATCATGGTTCAGGTCTTCGGCCAGCGCGGCAAGCCGGGGCGCGGCATAGGCCCAATTGTCGAGCGCGGC
>JAFAED010000154.1 GCA_023424275.1 Pseudomonadota bacterium
TCGGGACAGGCGGGATAGCCGGGGGCCGGACGGATACCGCGATATTCTTCCTTGATCAGCGCCTCGTTGGTGAGCTGCTCGCCCGGTGCATAGCCCCAGAGCGTCGTGCGAACATGCTGGTGCAGCCGCTCGGCGAAGGCTTCGGCGAAACGATCCGCCAGTGCCTTCAGCAAGATGTCCGAATAATCGTCCTTGTCGGCACGGAAGCGCTCCGAAAAAGGCTCGATGCCGTGGATGCCGACCGCGAAACCGCCCATCCAGTCGCCCGCCGGATCGATGAAGTCGGCGAGGCACATATTGGCGCGGTCGCGGCTCTTCTTGATCTGCTGGCGCAGGAAGGGAAGCGTCACATGCCGCTCCTCGTCGGCGAGGTGGATCGTCACGCTGTCGCCGTCACGCGCGCACGGCCAAAAGGCGCAGACGCCGCGCGCGGTCAGCCATTTCTCCGCAATCAACTTGTCGAGCATCGCGTCGGCATCGGCCTTGAGCGCCACTGCCGTTTCGCCGACCACATCGTCGTCAAGGATCGACGGGTAAGTGCCGTGCAGTTCCCACGCGCGGAAGAAGGGCGTCCAGTCGATGCATTCGCGCAAATCTTCGAGCGACCAGTCGTCGAAGCGGTGCAATCCCGGCTGGAGCGGCGGCGCCGGCTTGTCGCTAAGGTAAGCGTCATAATAGTTGGCGCGCGCTTCCTCGATGCTCAGCAGCACGCTCTGCCCCTTGCCCGCGCGCACGTCGCGGACATGGGCATAATCATCCTTATAACCCTGCACATAAGCATCGCGCCCGGTGTCGCTGACCAGCGACGTCGCGACGCCGACCGCGCGACTCGCGTCGAGGACATGGAGCACCGGCCCGGTATAGGCGGGATCGATACGCAGCGCGGTATGCACTTTCGAGGTCGTCGCGCCGCCGATCAGCAGCGGCATCGTCATCCCCGCGCGCTGCATCTCCTCGGCCACCGTCACCATCTCGTCCAGCGAGGGCGTGATCAGCCCCGACAGCCCGATCATGTCGGCTTCATTCTCGTTCGCCGCCTCGAGGATCTTCGACCAAGGCACCATCACGCCGAGGTCGACGATCTCGAACCCGTTGCACTGGAGCACGACCCCGACGATATTCTTGCCGATATCGTGGACGTCGCCCTTGACGGTCGCCATCACGACCTTGCCCTTGCCCTTTGCGCCCGGCTCTTTCGACGCCTCGATAAAGGGCAGCAGGTGCGCGACCGCCTTTTTCATAACGCGCGCCGATTTGACGACCTGCGGCAGGAACATCTTGCCCGATCCGAACAGGTCGCCGACGACGTTCATCCCATCCATCAGCGGCCCTTCGATCACCTCGATCGGGCGCGGCATCAGCAGGCGCATCTCTTCGGTGTCGTCGACGACATAGGCATCGATGCCCTTGACCAGCGCATGTTCGAGCCGCTTGGCGACCTCCCACCCGCGCCATTCCTCGGCGGCTTTTTCCTGCGCCGCATTGGTGCCCTTGTAGCGTTCGGCGAGCGCGATCAGCCGCTCGGTCGGCGATTCCGCCTCGCCTTCGACCTTGCGGTTGAGCACGACATCCTCGACCGCCTGCCGCAGTTCGGGGTCGATCGTGTCGTAGACATCCAGCTGGCCCGCGTTGACGATTGCCATGTCGAGCCCGGCGGGGATCGCATAATAAAGGAAGACGCTGTGCATCGCGCGGCGCACGACCTCGTTGCCGCGAAAGCCGAAGCTGAGGTTCGATAGCCCGCCCGAGAAATGGACGTGCGGACAGCGGACGCGGATTTCCTTCACCGCCTCGATAAAATCGACCGCATAATTGTCATGTTCCTCGAGGCCGGTGGCGACCGCGAACACATTGGGGTCGAAGATGATGTCCTCCGGCGGAAAACCGATCGTCATCAGCAGCTTGTAGGCTCGTTCGCAAATCTCGATCTTGCGGTCTTTCGTGTCGGCCTGCCCGACCTCGTCGAACGCCATCACGACGACCGCTGCGCCATAGGCCATGCATTTGCGCGCATGGGCCAGGAATAGTTCTTCGCCTTCCTTCATGCTGATCGAATTGACGATCGGCTTGCCGGGCACGCATTTCAGACCGGCCTCGATGACATCCCATTTCGAGCTGTCGATCATCACCGGGATGCGCGCGATGTCGGGCTCGGCGGCGATGAGCTTGAGGAAGGTGGTCATCGCATATTCGGCGTCGAGCAGGCCTTCGTCCATGTTGACGTCGATCACCTGCGCGCCATTTTCGACCTGCTGGCGCGCGACCTCGACCGCCGCAGTATAATCGTCGGCGAGGATGAGCTTCTTGAACGCCGCCGATCCGGTGACGTTGGTGCGCTCGCCGATGTTGACGAAGCTGGAGGAGGCGGCGGTGGTCATTGGATAATCCTGGAACGAGGCATCAGGCGGCGAGCGGGCGGGCGAGAACGAGATCGTCGTACAGCTTGCCACCGACATTGAACTGGCGCGTGCCGAGATCGGCGAACCCCTGTTTGCGATAGAAGGCGAGCGCGCGTTCGTTGCGCGCGTAGACGCCGAGGAGCAGGCGTCGATAACCGCGCGCCGCGTCGAGCGCCTGTTTCATCAGCGCCGCGCCGAGCCCGCTCCCGTGAAAGCGCGACAGCGAATAGATGCGCTTCAGCTCGATGTCGCCATCGAGCGCAGCGGCAAGATCGGGCTTGCTGACAAGGGCGAAAC
>JAFAED010000163.1 GCA_023424275.1 Pseudomonadota bacterium
CCTCGGCCTCGGCGGCTTTCACCTGCGCCGCGAGGATCGGACCTTTTGCCCGCGTCACCGCCGCGGCCTCGACGCTCGCGCCAAGGTCAGCGCGCGACCGCTGCGCCGCCGACGCCGCACCGACCGCCGTCGCCGACACCTGCTCGGCGTCGCGCTTCGTGACAAAACCGTCGACGAGCAGCGCATTGTAGCGCCGCCGATCCTCGCTCGCGCGCGCCGATTCGGCATCGGCCGCCGCGATCTGCGTCCGCACTGACCGGATTTGCGCCGCCGCAAGCTGCTGCTCGGCGCCGAGCGAGGCGAGCGTCGCGCGCGCGGTCGCGACCTTTGCATCGGCATCGGCGACCGCGGCCTCGGCCGCCATCAGCCGCGAGTCATAGTCGCGCACATCGATACGGATGAGGGGGTCGCCCGCTTTGACCGCCTGATTGTCCTTCACCAGCACGGCGGTGACCAGCCCGCCGACGCGCGGCGCGACTTCGCTGGCATCCGCCTGCAAATAGGCATTGTCGGTCGACTCGGCGCTACGCGGCGACAAGATCCACCATGTCCCGACCGCGGCGATGAAGAGCGCGACCAGCCCGATCTTCCAAGCCTTTTTCGGCAACGCGATCCGGCGCCCCCGGGCTTCTCCGGCAGGTGCCTCGGCCTCGATGGCGGCCTGCACATTCACGGGTTAAGCACCAGCAGCGTCGAGGTTGCGGTCGCAAGGATGCGCCCCGCCTCGTCGGTTATCTTCGCTTCGGTATAGGCAACGCGGCGACCGATCGAAATCACGCGCCCCTCGGCCCGCACCTTGCCGGTCTTTTCGGTCATCGCCTTGAGGTAAGATGTTTTGAGTTCGAGCGTCGTCATCGACTGGCCGTCTTCAAGCTTGGTGACGACCGCGATCCCGCAGGCAGAATCGAGCAGGGTCGCGGCATAGCCGCCATGAACCGTCCCTTGCGGGTTATAATGTTCGGGCCCGGGCACGCCCTCGAACGCCGCCCAGCCGTCGCCGGCGTCGACAAGCTGGAAGCCCAGCGTATGCCCGATCGGCGGACGTCCGCCCGAAGCGATCAGCCCCTTCACCTTCGCGAGCGTCATTGCGCGGTCTCCAGTCCATAACGTGCCACGATGCTGGCATGCGTGTCCGCGAGCAGCGCATCGGACAGGGCGGGGTCGCCGACCGCGCGCGCCAATGCGACGCCGCCGACCAATTGCGCGAGCAATGCGTGCGACTCCGCCTGTGCATCGGCATAACCAAGCGTCGCCAGCGGTGCCGCGAGGCGGCTCGCTATCCCTTCGACGCCTGTGCCGAAGCGATCGCGCGTCGCCGGTTGCGAGCGGGCAAAATCGCCCGATAGCGTCGGCAGCGGGCAGCCGCGGTCGCGGCTGTCGCGATGTGCGGGCGACAGGTAGAAATCGACATAGGCGCGCAGCACGCTGCGCGGGTCGCCCTTCGCGTCGATCTTTTCGGTCCGCGCGCGGGCATCGGCGAACATCGTGCCGATCGCCTCTTTCACCAGCGCATCCTTCGACGCGAAATGGGCATAGAAGCCGCCATGGGTCAGCCCCGCGCGCGCCATGATCCCCGCGACCGCGACATTGTCGGGGCCGCGCTCGCGAATTTCCTTGGCCGCCTCTTTCAGCACGCGCTCGCGCGTCTCGGCCTTGTGCTCGGTTGAATAGCGCACTTGCGTCTCCTTTTATATGACGCATATAATATAAAGACGACAGGACACAAGACCCATGGCCTCCATCCCGCTTTCCCCCGCCGCCAATGCCGCTCCCGATGACCCGCCGTTCAACCCGGCGGCAATGCCCGACGCGCGCAAATATCTGATCTTCGCGGTGATGGCGTTCGGCCAGTTCATGGCGCTGATCGACATCCAGATCGTCGCGGCGTCGCTCAACGAAGTGCAGGCGGGACTGAGCGCCGGGCCCGACGAAATCAGCTGGGTGCAGACCGCCTATCTGATGGCCGAGCTGGTGATGATCCCCTTCTCCGCCTTCCTCGCGCAGGCGCTCTCGACGCGTTGGCTGTTCGCGGCGTCAGCAGGATTGTTCACGATCGCGAGCGTGCTGTGCGGGCTCGCGTGGAGCATCGAATCGATGATCCTGTTCCGCGCGGTACAGGGCTTCGTCGGCGGCGCGATGATCCCGACGGTGTTCGCGACGGGCTATATGCTGTTCGAGGGCAAGCAGCGCGCGATGATCCCCGCGATCCTCGGCATGGTGTCGGTACTCGCGCCGACGCTCGGCCCGACGGTCGGTGGCTGGATCACCGACGCGATGGGCTGGCGCTGGGTGTTTTTCATCAACGTCCTGCCCGGCGCGATGGTGACGCTCGCGATCCTCGCGCTTGTCCGCATCGACAAGCCGAACCTGCCAATGCTCCGCCGGATCGACTGGGTGCATCTCGCCTCGATGGCGGTCTTTCTCGCCGGGCTGGAGTTCGTGCTCGAGGAGGGTCCGAAGCACGACTGGTTCAGCGAGCCCGAAATCGCGATCGGCGCCTGGGTGTCGTTCGTCGCCTTCGGCCTCTTCCTCGAACGCTCCTTCCGCTCGGACGGCCCTATCGTGAAGCTCACGCCCTTTCGCAAGCCGACCTTCGTTTTCGCCTGCGTCTTCAACCTCGTGATCGGTTTCGGCCTCTATGCCAGCACCTATCTCGTCCCGATCTTCCTCGGCCGCGTGCAGGGCTATAATGCCGCCGAAATCGGCACGACGGTCTTTGTGTCGGGGATCGCGCAGCTGATGGGCGTGCCGATCGCTGCGGCGCTGTCACAGAAGGTCGACCAGCGCATCGTCATCACCTTTGGCCTGACCCTGTTCGCGATCGGCCTCTGGATGTTCAGCTTCATGACCCCCGAATGGGGCTTTGCCGCGCTCTTCTGGCCGCAGGTCGTGCGCAGCTTCGCGATCATGCTGTGCATCGTGCCCTCGGTCGGGCTCGCGCTCGGCAATTTCGAGGGGCCGGAACTGCGCTACGCATCGGGGCTGTTCAACCTGATGCGCAACCTCGGCGGCGCGATCGGCATCGCGCTCGTCAATACCTGGCTCGGCGACAATCTGCGTATCCATATGCTGCGCCTGTCCGAGGCGCTGGGCCGCTCGGCCGACGCCGCCAACGAGGCGGCGGCGGGACTGGCACAGCATATAGGCCGCACCATCTCCGATCCCGCGCTCGCGCAGCAGATGGCCGAAGGCCCGCTCGGCCGCATCGTCGGGCGCGAGGCGCTGGCGCTCGCCG
>JAFAED010000165.1 GCA_023424275.1 Pseudomonadota bacterium
CGCTCTCGGCGGTCAGCGACGACGGCGCGCCGCGCGGCGAGGTGCGGATGACCTGCTCGATCGCGATGGGCGAGCGCTTCGTCGCGCAGATCGCGCGCGATTACGCCTTCGCCTTTC
This sequence comes from Pseudomonadota bacterium, assembly GCA_023424275.1. GTDB lineage: Bacteria > Pseudomonadota > Alphaproteobacteria > Sphingomonadales > Sphingomonadaceae > Sphingopyxis. Next base: position 118 of record JAFAED010000165.1, read on the forward strand.
CCGACGTGACGGTGACGCTCGAACTCACCAACCGCGTCGTCGATTTGCTCGCCGAGGGCTTCGACCTCGCGATCCGCACCGGCACGCTGCCCGATTCAGGCTTGGTCGCGACGCGCATCGCCTCGCGCAGCCTCTATCTCTGCGCCGCGCCCGCCTATCTCGCGCGCGCCGGAACGCCTGCGTCGATCGACGACCTCGCGCGCCACGAATGCCTGCTCGGCACCGCCCCCGCCTGGCATTTCCGGTCGCAAGGCAAGGAGATCACCCACCGCCCAGCCGGCCGCTGGCGCTGCAACAGCGGCACCGCGGTCACCGAAGCCGCGCTCGCGGGCCATGGCGTCTGCCAGCTTCCCGATTTCTATGTGATGCCGCATCTGCAAAGCGGCGCCCTCGTCTCGCTCCTCGATACGTTGCGGCCGTTGGAGGAGCCGATCTGGGCGGTCTATCCGCAGCGGCGGCATCTGCTGCCGAAGGTGCGGCTGCTGATCGATAAGCTGCGCGAGGAATTGCCGGGGGCGTTGTCACGGAGTGGCGACGACCGTCGGCTGCCCTAATGCGCGGCCGCCTTTGAAAAGAGATTCATCACAACCACGCCAGAGATAATGAGCCCCATACCCAGCATCGCGGGCGCGTCGAGCTTCTGCCCCTGGAAAATCCAAGCGACGGCGGCGATCAGAACGATCCCGACGCCCGACCAGATGGCGTAGGCAACCCCAGTGGGAATTGTCTTCAGTGTCAGCGACAGGCAGTAGAAGGCGACGACATAGGCGGCAACCGTGACAAGGCTGGGCACTAGCTTGGTGAAGCCTTCCGACTGCTTCATGAAGGACGTTCCCACGACTTCGGCAATAATGGCAAGACCGAGAAGAAAATAGTTCATATTGCGCTCCGGCTATGTCGGTAGGGCGAAGCGCGTTTCCTCTTTGCGCCGCACCGAACCAAGTCAGTTGACGCCGAGGCTGAGAAGAACCCGTCACACGGGCGCAGGAGCCACCACCCTGCTGCTCTATTTTCGACTATTCCATTATAAGCTTACCGAAACAGTCTGTCACGCCAACTTCCGGAATCTGGCTCAACTCAACACTCCACCACACTAACCGCCAGCCCGCCCTTCGACGTTTCCTTATACTTATCGCGCATGTCGCGGCCGGTCTGCAGCATGGTCGCGATCACCGTGTCGAGGCTGACGACATGCGTGCCGTCGCCGATCATCGCGATGCGGCTCGCGTCGATCGCCTTGATCGCACCCATCGCATTGCGCTCGATGCACGGGATCTGCACCAGCCCCCCGATCGGGTCGCAGGTGAGGCCGAGATTATGCTCCATGCCGATCTCGGCGGCATTCTCGACCTGCGCGTTGGTGCCGCCGAGCGCCGCGGTCAGCCCCGCCGCCGCCATCGAGCAGGCGACGCCAACCTCGCCCTGACAGCCGACCTCGGCGCCCGAGATGCTGGCGTTGCGCTTGTAGAGCGCGCCGACCGCGCCCGCGGCGAGCAGGAAGGTGCGCACCCCGGCGGCGTCGCCGCGATAGCCGCGCCGATAGAAGCGGATCACCGCGGGGATGATCCCCGCTGCGCCGTTCGTGGGTGCGGTGACGACCTTGCCGCCGGCGGCATTTTCCTCGTTCACCGCCATCGCCCACAGGTTGATCCAGTCCATCATCGCGAGCGGGTCGATCAGATTGGTTTCGTGGCGATTGCGGATGTCGTCGGCGATCTGCGGCGCGCGGCGCTTGACCTTGAGGCCGCCGGGCAGGACGCCCGTGCTCGAACAGCCAGCATCGATCGAGGCATCCATCGCCTCGGCGATCGCATCGATACCCGCCGTCACCTCGTTCGGCGGGCGGTGACGCACTTCGTTGGCGAACATCATTTCGGCAAAGCTGAGGCCCGACGCCTTGCCCATCGTGATCAAGTCGGCGCCCGAGGTGAAGGGATAGGGCAGTTCGACTTCATCCTCGGCGCCGCGGCTGTTGCGCCCCGCCTCATCCTCGTCGACGACGAAGCCGCCGCCAATCGAGAAATACATGCGCTTCGCCAATATCTCGCCGTCGCCGTCGCGTGCGGTGAAGCTCAGCGCATTGCTGTGGAACGGCTGGCGCTGGCGCATCTGGAAGTGCAGATCCTTTTTCGGCAGGAACCGCACCCGCTGACGACCGAGCAGATAGATGAAGCCCTCGCTCTCGGCGCGGTCCCAATGCGCCTTGATCGCGGCGAGGCTGGTCGAGGCGGGAATCTCGCCCGCAAGCCCCGCGACGACCGCGGTGTCGGCGGCGTGCCCCTTCCCGGTCAGCGCGAGCGAGCCGTAAAGGTCGGCTTCGACATGCACGGTCCCGGTGAGCAGGCCCTGCTCGTCGAGCCAGACGGTGAAACGCCGCGCCGCGACCATCGGGCCCACAGTATGCGAGCTGGAGGGACCGACACCGATTTTGAAAAGTTCGAACAGGCTGATCGTCATGGCGGCCCTATAGGAGAAGGCGGACGATCCCGATAGGCCCGGTCGGGCCAATTATCGTTACGGCGGCCAAGAAAAATCCTCCCTGTCGCAAAGTGACGGGGAGGAGAACCACCGGGGGTGGCAGGGGAGCGACGACATGGGTCATCACCGCTCCGTCGGCGCTTTGGCTGTCCCCTCCCCATGCCTGCGGCACGGGGAGGATCCTTGGCTTACGCCGGATAGGTCCAGGTCGTATCGCGCGCGAAATTCTCGGCGGCGAAGTCCCAGTTCAGCAGCTCGTCGACCACCGCGTCGACATAGGCCGGGCGCAGATTCTTGCGGTCGATGTAATAGGCATGCTCCCACACGTCGATCACGAGCAGCGGCTTGATGCCTGCGGTCAGCTCGGTGCCCGCGTCGTGCGTGTCGGTAACCGACAGCGTGCCGTCGCGCGAGACGAGCCAGGCCCAGCCCGACGCGAAATGGTTGACGGCGGTTTCCTTGAGCTTCTTCTTGAGGTCGCCCAGCGAACCGAAATCGCGGTCGATCGCCGCGGCCAGATCGCCGGCGGGGGCGGTCTTGGTCGGGCTCAGGCTTTCCCAATAAAAAGCATGGTTCCACGACTGCGCGGCGTTGTTGAACAGGCCCTTGTTGCCCGATCCTTCGGCGTGATGGACGATTTCCTCGAGCGGCTTCGATGCGAGGTCGGTGCCTTCGATCGCGGCATTGACCTTGTCGACATAGGCCTTGTGATGCTTGCCATGATGCGTCGCCAGCGTGTCGGCCGAGATATGCGGCTCGAGTGCGTCCTGAGCGTAAGGCAGGGGAGGATGGGCGATCGTCATGGCAGTCTCCTTTTTTATGAATTCGGGCCTTTAACTCGGTATCGGGGGCGCGAGTTGCAACCCCGTGACGGGGAATTTTTCCTCCAATCCCCCTCCCTTTCAGGGAGGGGTTAGGGGTGGGTTGCCGCAGGCGTTCTTCCTTGGCCGCCTACCCACCCCCAGCC
>JAFAED010000196.1 GCA_023424275.1 Pseudomonadota bacterium
AAGGACGTGACCGCCAAATGCTACGGCGGCGACGCGACCCGCAAGAAGAAGCTGCTGGAGAAGCAGAAAGAGGGCAAGAAGCGGATGCGCGAATATGGCAATGTGAACATCCCGCAGGAGGCATTTATTGCGGCGCTCAGAATGGGGGATGACGCCTGATCTGCCGTAAGGCGTCCCGCTGGCGCCGGCGCGAATTGCCAGCGTCGCCGGTCTTGCCTATCCTGCGTGCCGCAGGAGGCCGCGATGACCGGGACGACCGACAGGCAGGCGCAGGAGTCGGCGCGCAGCGGCGCGGGGCGATTGGGCGACATCGCGGTGCACAGCGCGCTGAACGACGGCACCGCGGTGTGCCTGCGTACGATCCGGCCTGACGACGAGGCACGGATTCGCGAGGGGATCGCGAAACTGTCGGCCGAATCGCGCTATTTGCGCTTTTTCTCGCCAGCCGCGGCGCTGCCCGATGCGGTGGTCCACCGGCTCGCCGATGTCGACGGGCACGATCATATCGCATGGGGCGCGATCTGCAGCGAATGCCCGGGCTGGCCGGCGATCGGGGCGGTGCATGCGGTGCGCCACCGGCACGACGGACCGGTCGGCGAATTTTCGGTCGCGGTGCTCGACGAATTCCAGGGACGTGGTCTTGCACGGATGATGACTGCGGCGCTGCTTGTCCAGTGTCGCGCTGAGGGCTTGGCGGTGCTCGACGTCCATATCTTGTCCGAAAATGCCGCTGCGAAGCGGCTGGTGAAATCGATGGACGCGACTTGGGCGGGCGAGAGCGCGGGGGTCGCCGAATATCGGCTCGACGTCGCGGCGGGACTCGCGGCGCTGCGCGCCGACACCGACGCGCCGGGGGTGCAGGATGTGCTGCGCGCGCTGGAAGAACGCAAGCGCGGCGAAGCGGGGATGTGCGGCTAGTCCCCTCCGTCGCCGTGGGTCGCAGCCGGCGGCGGAGGGGTGGGTCCGTGAAGCGCGTTGCAGAAGCAGTCCCGGCCCCGATCCGTCCATAGGATTGCGACAAAGCCGCGGCCGTGACGACCGTCACATCGGCAAAAAATTGCGTATTTTTCGTAAGGACAGGAAACGCCTGCACGACAAAGGGCGCCGGAATCGATCTCCGGCGCCCTTCACCCTGCCCTTTAGGGGAGGCAGCCCTTGTTTCTTGACCCTATTTCTTGGCGGGGTCAGCCGGCGGGGTGGCCGGAGCCGCGCCGGTTTCCGACGGAGCGATCTCACCATTGTCGTCCATCGCGTTGGCCTTTTCTTCGCCCGCGGCTTCGACGGCGTCCGCCTTGGCTTCGGTCGCTTCCTTGGCCGGGCCTTCGGGCATGGCGTCGGCCTGCTCGTCGATCACGTCGGCCTTGGCTTCGGCCTGGTCCTCGACCTTGTCGGCAGCCGGGCTCTGGCAGGCGCCGAGAGCGAGGGCCGAAGTGGCGGCGAGGGTAATGAACATCTTACGCATTTCGAGTGACTCCCAAAGTTGACTCGGGAGCTTAACGCCGGGTGAACGCGAGGGTTGCAACCAAAACATCATCTATCAGAAATCAGGCAATTTTATTTGAGATTTTTTTGTCCGGTCTTCGTGCGATGGCACATTTTGCACCGCAGCCGTCGGGCAAAAAAAGAGGGCGCTGGAAGCGCCCTCTCTCGTGCCTGGTCCGGTAACGCGGTCTTTAAAAGCGCTGTTGGCGCTCGTAGAGATCGCGATAATGCTGGATACGCGTGACGCGCAGCCCCGGCATGCCGCTGCGGTCGATCGACCGCTGCCAGCCGGCAAATTCCTCGAGGGTCAACCCATAACGTTCGCACACCTCGTCGACGGTCAGCAGGCCGCCGTTGACGGCTGCTACGACTTCTGCCTTGCGGCGAACGACCCAGCGGGTCGTCGTTGCCGGGGGCAGCGTGTCCAGCGTCAGCGGTTCGCCCAAGGGGCCGATGACCTGTGCGGGTCGGATTTTCTGATTCTCGATCATATTCATTCCACATTTTTACCGTCGGATGGGGGTGTGTCCGACGTTTTTCGATCTAGAGTAGAGGGATTCAACATCGGCTGAAGCGCTCTGGTAAACAGGCTGTTCATAGTTTCGGGCAGGGCGTTGCCGTCGTCGGACAGGTCGAGAAAGCGAACGACACGCGGGGCATTTTGTTCCCCCGACCGGCGCGTTCCGCCCAGCATGTGGCGCAAGATGTTAAGGTTTGCCGCATGCGATTCGCGCACCGCCTGCGTCCGCAGCAGCCGAACGGTTGGCAGCATGGCCTGGCGCGCGCTCGAAACGGCCGCGATAATGTCGAAGTCGGGCTTCGACAGGCGGGCCGCGCCGGCGATACGCGGAAATTCGGACGGGGCGATATTCATGATGCCGGTGTAGCGCAGAGGACCTAAGGTCCCGTAAATGCCCGTTTCAGTCCCTGTTAGCGAAGCTTAATCCGCGTCAATATATTGACATGTACGGCGGAAAAGCTGGTATTTTGGACCGCGCATCCCTAGATGGCGCCGACCATGATCGAGACGATTTCCTCTCCCGCCGGGCTCGCCTGGGCCGACTTTCAGCTCGCTTCGCCGCTGAAGGACCGGCGAATCGTCGTCGCAATGTCGGGCGGAGTCGACTCGAGCGTCGTCGCCGCGCTCGCTGCGCGATCGGGCGCGGAAGTCATCGGCGTAACTTTGCAGCTTTATGATCATGGCGCGAAGGCGAAGCGCGTCGGCGCTTGCTGCGCGGGGCAGGATATCCGCGACGCGCGCGCTGTCGCCGACCGGCTGGGCTTCGCGCATCATGTCTATGACCATGAAAGCCGCTTTCGCGACACGGTGATCGACCAGTTCGCCGACGAATATCTGAGCGGGCGAACTCCGATTCCCTGCGTACGCTGCAATATGGGGGTGAAGTTCACCGACCTGTTCCGGCTGGCGAAGGAACTGGGCGCCGACTGCCTCGCGACCGGCCATTATGTCCGTCGCATGATGGGTCCCGCCGGCGCCGAACTGCACCGCGCCGTCGATCCGGCTCGCGATCAGAGCTATTTCCTGTTCGCGACGACACAGGACCAGCTCGACTTCCTGCGCTTTCCGCTGGGCGGGCTCGAAAAGAGCGTGGTGCGGGAAATCGCGCGCGAGCTTGGACTGGGAGTGGCAGGCAAGCCCGACAGCCAGGACATTTGTTTCGTCCCCGACGGCGATTATGCGACGTTGGTCAAGAAGCTGCGCCCCGAGGCCGACGATCAGGGTGCGATTGTCCATGTCGACGGCACCATACTCGGCGCGCACAAGGGGGTGATCCATTATACAGTCGGGCAGCGGCGCGGGATCGAGATTGGCGGGCAGGCCGAGCCCCTTTATGTCGTACGGCTCGATGCGGCCAAGAAGGAGGTCGTCGTCGGTCCGCGGCGCGCGCTCGCGGTATCGGGTGCGCGACTGGACGAGGCGAACTGGCTGGCGGCGGTCGAAGGGCGCGAGGTGCTGGCGAAAGTCCGCAGCATGGCGAAGCCCGTGCCCGCGCACATCGATGGCGACCGGCTGATCTTCGCGGCGCCCGAATATGGTGTCGCTCCGGGACAGGCGGCGGTGCTGTATGATGCGGCCGACAGCACGCGCGTGCTGGGCGGCGGCTGGATCGAAGAGACCTTCTCCTCCCACGATCTTAGCGCGGAATAGATTGAACTTTCTTCCCCGATGCCGCAGCTTGCCGGCAAACAGGGAGAAGAATGATGGTCAACATGGTCTTGCGCGGCGCCGTCCTGCTGTGGGCGGCTTTCTTTGCCATCGTCGGCGCACGCGGGCTGTTCGACCCCGCCACCTATACCGAGACCTTCGGCTTCACGATCAGCGGCGTCGCGATCAACACGCTGCGCGCGGACTTGTCGTCCTTCTTCCTCGTTTCGGCAGGTGCCGCCGCGCTGGGTGCGCTGGTCCCAGCGTGGGTGCGCGCGTTGCTGGTGCCGGCGGCGCTTTACGGT
>JAFAED010000253.1 GCA_023424275.1 Pseudomonadota bacterium
GTTCGAATCCCGCGACCAGGCGTGGATGTAGAATTCGAGATCCGGCCTGTAGTGCTTGTTGGCGACCGGCTGCGGGTTAGTCTTTTGCCAAACGCATAGAGCGTGCCGGTGGAAGCTGCCGGCGAGCAGCGGCAACAGCATCGGCAGCTGGTCGTTGTGAGCGAACAGGATGACGGCGCCGCAAAGCAGCGGGTTGATGATCTTATGATCGAAATCCCTGTGCAGATTTTCCTGCTGGATCTGCTTCATCCCTTCGCGAGCCTTGCGATATTTGCCGCCGCCCTCTGCCCGAAATTTGTAGGGCGGGTCGAACAAGTCGACGTCCATGAAGCCCAGCAAAGGCCGGGTGACATAGGCGTCGCCAAGGAAGAGGCGATGCGGGCCGATTTGAACAGTCGGCTTCATGAGCCCACCATTTCGCGGAACAGGATCGGCTCGACGGTTCCGTCCTGATTGACGCGATCGAGCCAGACGGCGGCTCTCGGTTCGTCGCCATCCCATTTGTCGGGGAACGTCCGCGCCGCAATCAGCTCGCGGATCCGCGCTTCTTCCTCTGGATTGATCAGGTCGACGCGGGCGCGGCGCTGAATATCGAGGATTCTGTCGAGTGCTTCGGCGCGGGCCTCCAAAGTGAGCGGCCCCATGCGCTGCGGGTTCTTGGCGATCGCGCCGGACTTCAAGCGCTCAACGCCCGATTTGCGAAGGCGCTGGGCTGGTTCGCGCATCCAGCGATAGAGCGGCTTCAATTCGAGCAAGGGGGCCAGATGCGCCCATTGCGGCAGAGCGATAACGGCCTCGAGCGCGACGTCGCGGGAAGCGAGCGGACAACCGACACAACCGGTGCGCGCGTTGATTTCCTGCGCGTCGTCGCCACCGTAAGCGTCGGCAAGGATCTGTGTCGGCCAGCCCCCGAATTCGGGCATGGGTGCATAGATCTTGAGCCAGTCCCAGACGATGCAGACGCGCCAGTGCAGGATCGGCGCCAGCGTCGCGAGGCGGCCCTTGATGCCCTTCGCGTTCGGCAAGACCTGCTGATACCAGCCTTGGCCGCATTCCGCTCCGTCTTTCGAGCATGACATGGCGATGCGGCCGTCGCGGACGGCGCTTTCGCCTTCGCGGACACCGGTGATCATCAGCGCCGTGCCAGGCAGTTCGGCAATCATCGCTTCGAGCGCGGCCGACATCGGATCGACTTTGATCTGGCGGGTGCACCAGCGAAGGGTGTTGTTGTTCGGCGGCGGCACGCCGCGACCAAGAATGTAGACCATGTAGCGCTTGTCGAGCGCGGCGCGGACGATGACGCCTTCCACAAAATCCAGCTGCCGAAGGATGGCAATGATGCCTTCCGCGGCTTGCTCGAGCGGGGGAAGTTCCTGACGGGTGTCGGCGCAGAAAACGTAGAGCTTTCGCGGCTTGGGGAGCGCGCCTGACAATATCAGGTGGATGATCAGCACCAGCGTTGCGGTGCTGTCCTTCCCTTTCGACCAGGCGATCGCATGATGATCGTGCTGCCCCCAATAGGCGAGAAGCGAAGCGAGCGTCATGTCGACGGCCTCTTCGTGCAGCATGCGGATACCTTGAGAGAAAAGGTTCTTGCCGGGGCCGCTCACAGACCGGCGTCCTTCGCCTTCGCCTTCGATGAAGCGAGAGCGTCGGCAACGGCTTGCCGATCCAACCAGATGACGATCCCGAGCTTTTCGGTGCCTTGAAGGGTGATAGGCTGCTCTGTTCCGAACGTGATATTTGTAACCCCGCCGCTCATATTTAGGGCGTCGGCGGAGCGGTCGAGGTTCTGAAATTGGACGTTATCGTCGCCGATCGCGAGGATGAGTTCGCTAATCTTCATTTCCCACCTCGCATCCATACGAGCACCTGGTCGGCGGTCGTTCCGACATATTGGGCCGCCTTGGCCGCCAGATGCTTGTCGGGGATCTGGGCGCCGTCCTGTTCGCCGCGCAGGCGTTCGACGCGGGCGAGCGCGGTAGTGCGCTGCCAGTCACGATGTTCGGTCATGATTTAAGCCTCCAACCGGCGATGCGCCGGACGTAGTTGGGACCGCGGCCGACGTCGGCGCGGATCAGTTCGGGGGATGCGCCGGACAGCGCGAGCGCGCGGATTCGGTCGTTGCGGGCGATCGTGGCGAGCTGGCGCTGTTGCCGGCGCGCGGTGCGGGCGAGGGCGGTGATCACGTTTGCGAATCCATCGCGAGTATTTCCGCAAGGGATGGCGTGTGCCGAAGTTTTCTGGGGATCCTTGTCGCTTTGACAGGGCGGTTCGGATCGCTCATTTTATAACCGAGTCGGATCGCGTGCTTGCTAACGACAGCCTGATCGCGGTCCATTGCTTTGGCCAAGTCGGTTAGGCCGATGCCTACACGCCAAGCTATGGCGATCGCTCGATCTTCATCCTCGCTAAAGGCCCGCATCCAGCCATGTTTGATGCCGAGAGACGCCGCGCGAACGCGGACTGCAGTCCATTTTCGATCAAGCTTGAGGGCGAGCTCGGCGTTCGCAGTCTTCCCATATTCGGCGCGCAGAATTGCAGTCTCTTCCTCGGTCCAAGGCCGTTCGGTGCACCATCCGGCCTTGTTGGCGTGGGTGCCATTCAATCCGAGTTCTTGGGCGCGCCAGGCGGTTGACGATCGGGTGCGGGAGAAGCGGGCGCGGAAAGGCGAGATGCTGTCGCCCGCGGCGTAGGCCTTGCGGAGAAGATCATCCTCCTCTTGCGTCCAAAGTCGGCCCCAGCCCCTGCCGTAGCCGAGCATGCGAATTCGCTGCCCGAAGCCATTTTTGGACCGGCGCGGGAAGCCATCGGCGACCAGCATTTCGATGATCGCCAGATAGCGGTGGCCTTGACCCGCCAGTTCGAGCGCGCGGGTTGCTTCGTCGTCGGTCCAGTTCGGAGGTTGATGCGGGTGGCGAACGCCAAGTACGCTGGCGCGGGATCTGACTCCGAGCAGGGGTCGCCCGATCAGGGTCGCGATCTGGCCGACAGGAACGCCGGCAGCGTAACCAGCGACGATTTGGGCATCCTCCCACCCGTCGTAT
>JAFAED010000322.1 GCA_023424275.1 Pseudomonadota bacterium
GATGGATCCCGGATCAAGTCCGGGATGACGAAGGAGGTTGGCGTCGCTCGCTAATCGGAGGTTGGCGTCGCTGGCTAATCGAGCATATCGCGCCAGGCGCGCGATATATGTTCGCGGTCACCCGCCACGATGCAGGCGGCGAGACCCTGCGCTTCGGCGAGCGCCAGCGCCGCCTGCGGCCCAAGCACGGTCAAAGCCGTCGCCCAGCCGTCGGCCATCATGCAGCGACGGTGAAGCACCGTGACCGACGTCACGCCGTTGACGATCGGGCGCCCCGTCGACGGGTCGAAACTGTGCGAATAATCCTGCCCGCGCCGCGAAAATTTCCGCCGATAACTGCCCGACGTCGCGACCGACATATCGTGCAGCGCAATGCGCCAGGGCGCGACGGATGATGCAGGTGGCATTTCGACGTCGACCCACCAAGGTTGGCCGTCGGGACGGACGCCTTCGCCGCGCAGTTCTCCGCCGACCTCGAGCAGGAAGTGCCGCACCCCGATATCGAGCAGCCATTCGGCCGCGAGGTCGACGCCATAACCCTTTGCAATGCCGGACAGGTCAAGTGCCGCCCCCGCGCTGCGCCGGATACGCCGGGCGACCGGATCGAATTCGACCGTCCGCGGCGGCGCGATATCGGGCGTTTCAGGGAGTCGATCGACCGCCCCCTTGCTGCCGAAGCCCCAGGCATCGGTCAGCAGCCCCAATGCGGGGTCGAATGCGCCGCCGCTAGCCCGCGCGATATCGAGCGCAGCCTCCATCACCTGTGCGAACTCTTCGGCGATCTCGCACCAGGAGCCCGGTTCGGCGCGGTTGAAACGCGACAGGTCGGATTCGGCTTCCCACTGGCTCATCTGCTCGACGACGAGGCCGAGCGCCGCTTGCACGCCATGCGCCGTCGCCGCGGGCGGGGACACCGCCTGCAACGACCAGCTGGTCCCCATGCTGATGCCGGAGAAGCGTTCGATAGCCACCCCCGCGTCGCGCCCGGCGAAAGCCGCGGGCGTCAGGGCGCGGGGGATGAGGATGCGATCGGTCAGGGTGCCAGCACTTCCAGCGTCGTGACATAGTTCGCGCGGCGCTGCGGCGCCGGCGGAGTGGCAGGCGCCGGGGCGCCCTCTTCGCGTTCGACCTGCGGCGTCGTGACGTTCAGCCAATAGAGGCCGGGTTCGGTCCAGTTCACCTCGACCTTGCCGTCGGCGCCCGTCTTGAGATCCATCTGGCCGAGCTGGTCGCGATAGCGGATGCCGCCGGGGATCACCGTGACCGGCAGGCCCGCCGCGGGCTTGCCGTCGAGCAGGAACTGGAAGGTCGCCGCCTCGCCCGCGATCAGGTCGTTCGGATGCGTCACGGGGACGAGTTCGATCCCCTTGCCCACCGGCTTGAACAAGGTCGTCGTCGGTTCGCCGACGGTGACGAAAATCTCGTTGCGGTTGTTCGATTCGGCGGTCTTCACATTGGTCGCGCCGGCGGGAATGCGCTCGGCGAGGTTCGCGGTCGTCGTACCGCGCGGCAGCCGTTCGGTCTTGCCGTTCAGGTCATAGCTTCCCATCACGCCATCGGACACCGATGCGATGCGCCAGGTGCCCTTTTGCGTCAGATGGACGTCGAAGGTGCTGCGGTAGCGCCCCGTCGCCTTATTCTCGATCGTCGCCTCGCTGCCGTCGGGCGCCCAGGCCTTCATCGCGTCGAGGCGCATCGGCTGATGTTCGAAATAGAAAAGATCGTTCGACACCGCCGCATCGACCGTGACCCAGACGTCGTCGCCCGACAGGACGGTCGACGAGGGCATCATCCACTGACGGTGCGCCGACGCCGGTACGGCAACCAGTGCGGCCAGTGCGGCGGTCGCGGCGAAACCCCAAATTCGCTTTTTCATATCCCTGTCCTGTTCAAGCTTTAACGGAAGGCGACCGAAACGGCGCCCAGTTCAGTCGTCCCGGCGGCGCGCCCGCCTGCCCCGGCCTTGGCCGGCCAGGTGAAGGGGATGCGCAGCAGTTCGCGGCCGCCGACTTCGCGCGCCGCCTCGATCACCAGCGTGTATTGGCCGGGGGCTGCGGCGCCGAGCTGCGCGCGGGTGAAGGAGACCTTGTGCGCGCCCGGCGCGCGCGTCGCGCCGGTGATGCCGTTCGCGGGGAAGGTCATCGAACGGCCCGCAGCGCGCCACCACTGGCGCACATCGCGAAGCCACTTCGTACCTTCGTTGGCCTTCATGTCATAATCGTACCAGACCGCGACGGTCTTCGCCGGCGCGCCGGCCTTTTCGACCCAGATCGCGACATAGGGTTTGTGATATTCGGCGACCTTGAGGCGCGGAATATTGATCGTGACGTCCATCGTCGCCGGATTGGCGAACGCGACCGTCGGCGCGCCGAGCACGGCGCCGAGGCCGATCGTGCCGCCGATGATCCGCGCCGGGGTGGAAAGCTGCATGACGGGTCTCCCTAGTGAATATAGATGATGGCGATGACGGCCGGGATCGCGAGGCCCAAGCCAACGAGCGGCCAGGTGCTCTTGCGCTTTGCCGAATGCAGCTGGAGCAGGAACAGGCCGGTGATCGCGAAGACGAGGCAGGCGAAGGCGAAGATGTCGATGAACAGGCTCCATTCGCCGCCCGAATTGCGGCCCTTGTGGAGATCGTTGAGATAGGAGATCCAACCGCGACTGGTGATTTCCGCCGACGCCGCGCCGGTCGCAAGATCGATCGCCACCCAGGCGTCGCCGCCCGGACGCGGTGCCGGCAGATAGACTTCGTCGGCCGACCACTCCGCCTCGCTCGACGCCTTCACGGGAAAGGCGCCTTCGACCCATTCGGCGACCGCGGTCGGCAGGGGCGCCTTTTCCGCATCGGGAACCGCGGCTTTCAGGCGCGCCAGAAGCGCCGGTGGCATTTGCGCCGATCGCTGCGCGACGACGGGCGTGCCCTCAATATCGGCGGCATGATTGAGCGTGAATCCGGTGATCGCGAAGAGCAACAGGCCGATCAGGCTGACGGCCGAACTCATCCAGTGCCAGGTATGGAGCTGTTTCAGCCAAAAGGCCTTCCGGCTTTTCTTGGTCGCCGGTCGCGAGGAAGTGGGTGCGTGCATCGGAGGATTCTGGTCTGGAGTGATGCGAGCGCATTATCGCGAATGATTCGCAATTTCAAACATTATTGCAGCTATTTTGGGCGATTATCTTCCCTTCGCGCCTGCCCCATTCGCCCGGCGATGCGCGGCGAAGCGCGTCGATATCCGCAGCGCATCATTGCGGCGACCCGGTCCAGCGCGGATGCTTGACCATGGCTTGATCGAACAGGTCGGAAAACATCAGCCGCTTTAGCCAGTCCTGCACGCTGTTCGGCACCTGGAGTTCGAACCAGGCCGCATCGACGGCCGCAAATTGCCGCACGAACGGGAACAGCGCAATATCGCTGAAACGCCGCCCTTCACCGCCAAGATAGGCCTGATCCGCCAGCACGGTCCCAAGCTCCGCAAGCATTGCGAGGCCCGCGTCGCGATGTACCAGCGGATCGCCATCGTATCGGTCGGGATATTTATATCGATCGAGGTGATGCTTGAAATCGCCGTCGAACGCGGCGATCAATGCCGCGTCGGCGGCTGCCAGCCAGTCCTCGGGGTCATGCTGCGCAAGGGCCCAGCGCATGATGTCGATACTTTCATCGATCACCGTACCATCGTTCAGGATAAGCACCGGCACCGTTCCCTTGGGCGATGCGGCGAGCATCGCGGCGGGCTTGTCGCGCAGCAGCACTTCGCGATGGTCATAGGCCGCCCCGCTCATCAGCAACGCCATGCGCGCCCGCATCGCATAAGGGCAACGGCGAAAGCTGTAGAGGATGGGACGGTCGGTCATCGACGGACGCCATAGACAAGCGGCCCGTCTCTGCCAAATTGCGTGCGGGGGCGTTCGACAGGCTTGTTGCGCTCGCAAAGGGGTTCCGGGTAGCCCAAGGTGCTGATGGGGTGACGCGACAGGCGGACTCGCGGGCAAATATGGAGGGGACTTCCGACGATGCTCAGAAGGCGCGCTTTGTTGGCGGGTTCGGTGGCGTTGACCGCCGGCATCCCGACCTCCGCCTACGCCGGTGCGGACGCGCGTTGCCCGGGCGACGACACCGCATGGATTCCGTCAGAGGAACTCGTGCTGAATATTCCGAGCCTCATGCGGATCGCCGGCGTCCCCGGCGTCGCCATCGCGGTTGTCGATCGCGGAGAGCTGGCCTGGACCCGAAACTTCGGCGTGACGAATATTCTCACGCGCGCGCCCGTGCGCGACGACACGCTGTTCGAAGCCGCATCGATGACCAAGCCCGTCTTCGCCTATGTCGTCATGCGACTGGTCGACGAGAAACGCCTCGACCTCGACAAGCCGCTCGTCGCCTATCGCCGACCGGCGAACCTCGGAGGCGACCCCAATCTCGAACGCATCACGGCGCGGCATGTTCTGGAGCATTCGACCGGCCTGCCCAATTGGGCATCGGAGCCGCTGGTGACGAGCAGCGCCCCCGGATCGCAATACAGCTATTCCGGCGAAGCATTTATCTGGCTCCAACTCGTCGTCGAGAAGATTGCGGGCATGGGCCTGGGCAGCGTGATGCAGGAAAAGCTGTTCGGCCCGGCGGGCATGTCCCGCAGCAGCTTCGGCTGGGATCAGCATATCGCGAGCTCCGCCGTTTTCGGCCATTCCGAACCGCCCGACGGCGAACGGACGCTCCCTCCCCAGCCCACGCGCGCGCTGGGCGACCGGCTGCTCCCGATTGCGACAAGATGGGGCAGGCCGATCGCGTCGTGGACTTATGACAATTCGGTCGCGGCGATGCGAGAGGCAAATCCTGAAACACCACCGGCGACGCACGACCTGCTGGTCAATTCGGCCGGCGGCCTCCTTATGACGGCGGCCGATTATGCGCGGTTCATGATCCTCATGATGGACCGGCAAAAACGGGCGGCCTGGGAGATATCCGAAACCTCGCGCCAGGCGATGCTCGCCCCGCGGATCGAGGTGCGCGGGCGCGACATTTCGCGGGGGTTGGGCTGGGAGCTCGAACAATCTCCGGGAGGTCCGCTGTTCCAGCACAGCGGCAGCAATTATGGCATCTTCAAGACATTGGGCGTCGGCGATGCCCGAAACGGCCGCGCGATCGTCCTGTTCACCAACGGCACCAACGGCAATGCGCTCGCGGCACGGATCGTTCGACAGGCGACAGGGATCGAGCGGCTGAAGACCCTGATCTGATCGATCGGGCTCGATCATACATCGCCGCGCACCGGCGATCACGCCTGGCGGACCGGCGGCAGCGGCATATCGCGGCGAGAAAGAAGAAGGTGGCGGAGACGGAGGTCTTATAACCTGAAACCCAAGCATTTGTAATCACTTAGGAACCATCTCGGGCAATCTGATCGTTCCCACACGCCACCCCACAGGCAGGGATTCCAGCGGTCAGGACCTGCCCGATCCTATGCCAGAAATGCCGATTCTTGTCGAGGCGT
>JAFAED010000350.1 GCA_023424275.1 Pseudomonadota bacterium
CATTCGAATGGCCGCGGATCGGCGAGATGCCCGCGCCGGGCTTGCCATAATTGCCCTTCAGCAGCAGCAGGTTCGCGATCTGCTGGACGAGCTGCGATCCCTGCTGATGCTGGGTGATCCCCATGCCGTAGCAGATGATCGTCGCGTTCGAGGCGATATAGATTTCGGCGCAGCGGCGGATCTGCGCCTCGTCGATCCCCGACGCGGCGACGAGATCGGGCCATGCCTGCGCCGCAATATCGGCCTTCAGCGCCTCGAACCCCGACGTATGTCCGGCGATGAAGCCATGGTCGAGTACGGCCTCGCCCGCGGCCTCGCGCTCGAACAGCACTTTCATCATGCCCTTCAAAAGCGCGAGGTCGCCGCCGATCTTGATATGCACGAATTCGCTCGTGATCGCGCTCGACCCGAAGGTCGCCATCTGGACGATGTCCTGCGGCTCGGTGAATTTGATCAGCGCGCGTTCGGGCATCGGGTTGACCGCGACGATCGGGATGCCGCGTTTGCGCGCCTCGACGAGCGGGGTCATCATGCGCGGCGCGTTCGTCCCGGCGTTGTGGCCGATCAGGAAGATCGCCTCGGCATGGTCGAAATCCTCGAGGATCACCGTGCCCTTGCCGACCCCGATCGACTGCGGGAGGCCGCGGCTCGTCGGGTCGTGGCACATGTTCGAACAATCGGGGAAATTGTTCGTGCCATATTCGCGCACGAAGATCGAATAGAGGAAGGCGGTCTCGTTCGCGGTGCGGCCCGAGGTGTAGAATTCGGCTTCGTGCGGGCTCGCCAGCGCGCGAAGGTGCGTGCCGATCAACGCAAAGGCGTCGTCCCAGCTCACCGGCACATAATGATCGGTCGCGGCGTCGTAACGCATCGGCTCGGTCAGCCGCCCCTGCATTTCGAGCCAGTAATCGGATTGCGCCATCAGGTCGGTGACGCTGTGCTGCGCAAAGAATTCGCGCGTGACGCGAAACTTCGTCGCCTCATGCGCGAGCGCCTTCGCGCCATTTTCGCAAAATTCGAGCTTCTTGGTGCAATGCGCGTCGGGAAAGGCGCAGCTCGGGCATTTGAAGCCGCCCGGCTGGTTCATCGACAGGAGCGCGCGCGATCCCTTGGTGACGACGCTCTGTTCGAGCAGCACCTTCGCGGTCGCCGCCGCCGCGCCCCAACCGCCGGCGGGGCTGTCATATGTTTTATATCGGGGTTTATCCTGCGCCATCGCCGCCGACTAAAGCATAGCCGCCGCAGCATATCTATCGCTCTTTGGTGTTGGTGCGCCCGGCAGGATTCGAACCTGCGACCACCCGCTTAGAAGGCGGGTGCTCTATCCAGCTGAGCTACGGGCGCGTGCACCAGGTGCGGGCAGCGCGAATAGCGCGGTTTGCGTGCGTAGCAAAGCGCGTTAAGCAGCGGGACGATGACAGATGCCCCTTCCCCGACGAACCGGCCGCCCCGGGTCAGCGCCGCCGACGTGCGGCATTTCCGCTATTACGACCTGCTGATGGCGGCGTTCGTCGCGATCCTGCTGTTGTCGAACATCATCGGCGCGTCGAAACCGAGCTATGTCTCGCTGCCGGACGGCACCCAATGGGCATTCGGCGCCGGCGTCCTCTTCTTTCCGATCAGCTATATCATCGGCGACGTGTTGACCGAGGTCTATGGCTATGCCCGCGCACGGCGCGTGATCTGGACCGGGTTCGCGGCGCTCGCTTTCATGGCGTTCATGGCGTGGATCGTCGTCGCACTGCCGCCCGCCGACGGATGGCCGGGCCAGGCAAGCTATGAATTCGTCTTCGGCAACAGCTGGCGCATCGTCATCGCGTCGATGACCGCCTTTTGCGTGGGCGAATTCGCCAACTCCTATGTCCTCGCGCGCATGAAGCTGTGGACCGGCGGCAAGCAATTATGGGCGCGCACGATCGGATCGACGGTCGTCGGCCAAGGGCTCGACAGCCTGATTTTCTACCCGCTCGCCTTTTACGGGCTTGCCGGTTGGCCGCCCGAACAGCTTTATGAAGTCGTCTTGTCGCAATGGCTGATCAAGACGGCGTGGGAAGCGGCGCTGACGCCCGTAACCTATATGGTGGTCGGCGCGTTGAAGCGCCGCGAGGGTGTCGACATATTCGATGAAGGCACCGACTTTAACCCGTTCGGCGCCAAGGCCTGAGTTTTTCCAAGGTATTGTTTTCATGACATTGATCGAATTGGTCGCGCTGTTCGAAGCGCGCAAATTCACGATAGTCGAGAGCACCGGGCTCGATAAGGATGCGCTGCACATCTATTTCGGCATGACGCTGTTCCTGCTGGTCCGCCTCTGTTGGCGCTGGCGCGGCGGGTGGCTGGTCGCTTGGCTGGCGGTGCTCGCCATGGCCTGCGGCGGCGAATGGCTCGACATGACCGCCGAATATAGCAAATCGACGATCCAGCCCGACGCCGCGCACTGGCACGACATCTGGAATACGATCTTCTGGCCGACGGTGCTGCTGATCGTGGGCCAGTGGCTCCAGCCCCGGGCGCGACCCGGCGCTGCCGATGCCTCAGGCGAGGACGCCGAGCGCCGCTTCGAACAAGCGTAGGCCGTCGGTGCCGCCATGCGCGCGGTCGATCGCGCGTTCGGGGTGCGGCATCATGCCGAGCACATTGCCCGCATCGCTCAGCACACCCGCGATGTTGCGCGCCGAACCATTGACGCTGTCGGCATAGCGGAACGCGACCCGCCCTTCGCCTTCGATGCGGTCGAGCGTCGCCGCGTCGGCGAAATAATTGCCGTCGTGATGCGCGACGGGAATGTTGATCGTCTCGCCGGCGTTATAGCTGGCGGTGAACAGCGACTGGCTGTTTTCGACCGTGAGCGGCACGCTGCGGCACACGAAGTTGAGCCCGGCGTTGCGCATCAGCGCGCCGGGCAGCAGCTGCGCCTCGGTCAGCACCTGGAAGCCGTTGCACACGCCAAGCACGGGGACGCCGCGCCCCGCCGCGTCCGAAACCGCGCGCAGGATCGGCGAGCGCGCGGCCATCGCGCCCGAGCGCAGATAGTCGCCATAGGAGAAGCCGCCGGGGAGCGCGATGAAGTCGACGCCGCCCGGCAGCTCGGTCTCGCGGTGCCAGACCATCGCGGGCTTGGTGCCGGTGACCTGTTCGAGCGCAACCGCCATGTCGCGGTCGCAGTTGGAACCCGGAAAGACGATGACGGCGGTCTTCATGGTTCGGGCTCCCTTTACGGACGTTCGATGCGGTAGTTTTCGATCACCGTATTGGCGAGCAGCTTTGCGCACATCGCGTCGAGATCGTCATCGCTCGTGCCGTCGGCGACGTCGAGTTCGATGAAGCGGCCCGCGCGCACGTCCGATACGCCGCCAAAGCCGAGCCCTTCGAGCGCATGATGGATCGCCTTGCCCTGCGGGTCGAGCACGCCCGGCTTGAGCGTCACATAGACATTCACTTTCATGGGGGCGGACCTTTGCATTGGCGTGCGGGGAAGATGGGCGCGCCTATGCCCGCGAATCACTTTTCGGGCAAGGGCCGGAAAGGCGAAAAAACGCGCTGTTCACATTGCGAACCAATCGCATCTTTCTTGTTGCGAATCCCTCGCACTATCCCTAAATCGGCATTGTTGAGAAGGATTCGCACATGGTCGTCTGTGTCTGCAACGCAATAAGGGAAAGCCAGCTGCGCGATGTCGCGCGGAACGGGCAATTGCGGTGTGCCAAGGCCGCCTATGCGCAATTGGGTCGCAAACCCAAGTGCGGACAATGCCTGTCATTCGCTCGCAATATCATCAGCGACGTCGCCGCGACCGCCTGATTTTCCTTGGTTTTCCGCCATTTTTGACCTTGGCCTGATGGGGCCGGGCGCCTATAATGCGCCCACTCCATTCCAAGACAGAAATGACAGGACTGACACCATGAAGGGCGACGAAAAAGTCATCGATTTCCTGAACGAGGCGCTCAAGAACGAGCTGACCGCGATCA
Source organism: Pseudomonadota bacterium (assembly GCA_023424275.1). Classification (GTDB taxonomy): domain Bacteria; phylum Pseudomonadota; class Alphaproteobacteria; order Sphingomonadales; family Sphingomonadaceae; genus Sphingopyxis. The sequence continues at coordinate 3,969 of JAFAED010000350.1, forward strand.
ACCAGTATTGGCTGCATTATCGCATGCTCGACAATTGGGGCGTCGCGCGCCTCGCCGCGTTCGAACGCGAAGAGTCGATCGACGAGATGAAGCATGCCGACAAGCTGGCCGACCGCGTCCTCTTCCTCGGCGGCCTCCCGAACTTCCAGCTGCTCGGTCGCCTGCGCGTCGGCGAGACGGTCGAGGAAATCCTGCGCGCCGACCTCGCGGTCGAAGAGGAAGCGATCCCGCTGCTCAAGGACGCCATCGCGCACTGTGAAAGCGTGCGCGACTATGTCAGCCGCGACCTGTTCGCCGACATCCTCGAAAGCGAAGAACATCATGTCGACGAGCTGGAAAAGCAGTTCGAGATGATCGAGCGCATGGGCATCGAAAATTATATCCAGCTCCAGTCGAAGCCCGTCAGCGACGACTGAGTGATTCGGCGGCACCCAAGCGACGTCCACTCGCTAAGCCGTTGATAAGAGAGGCGCTTTCGGGCGCCTCTTTTTTTGCTTGTATTTGCGAATAATTCTCAATAGCAAGGTGGGGCAGTCCCCTCCTGCCGGCCGCTGCAACTTAAAGCTGCGCTTTAAAGCGGCCGGCATCTTTTTCCCGAAAAGGGGCTAAACGGACCGAGGGACTCAAGGGCCGGGAGACAGAAACCTCATGCACAGCAGCACGCTGATCCGCCAATTGACGCAACAGCCGCTGGTGCGCGATCTCTCCGTCGAAGCCGCGCAGGCGGTCCTGGCACTCCGCTATTGCATCCTCTGCCGCCGCAGCGAACGCGATCCGATGCCCGAACTCGAACGGCGCTGGGGCAA
>JAFAED010000365.1 GCA_023424275.1 Pseudomonadota bacterium
TGCCCGACCAGCTTTATATCGCTGGCGACGGGGCGTTCGAGTTCGAGCGGACGGCGAGCCGTCTCGCCGAAATGCAGTCGGATGATTATCTCGCCCTAGGCCACGGCCAGGAGGACGCCGCCTAATATCTTGCCCCAGCGCGAGGAGTTGACGGTCACATAGATCAGGTCGCGGACGTAGCGCACCTCGTGCGCGAGATAGCCATAGCCCTGCTCGATCGTCCGGCGCAGGGTGCGCAGCGGCTTGGGTGCGGCGAGGCCGATCCGCACCGGGCGTGCGGGCGGGGCGGGCAGCGTGGCGAAGCCCCCGCTGGTGACGCGCTGATCGTCTGCGACAGCGCGGCACAGCGCCTCCATCCGCGAAATCGCAAGGCCGTTGGGAACCTTGCGATCGCGGCTCAGCAGTTCGAAGCTGTGGCTGAACGCCGAAAACTGGATTGCGCCGCTGGCGGCCGAATGGTCGAGCGCGTCGCGCATTTCCTGTTCGGACATGGCGCAAAGCTGGGCCGGACGGAATCGGTTGGCGCGGTCCATCAGCCCGCTGACGGGCACCTCGACCACTCCGTGATGCGTGCGCATGCCAAGGTTGCCGGCATCGAGTGAGATGCTGCAGCCATGGCCTAGATAAGCGCCGTTGAAGCTGCTGTCGAAGCGGAAGCCCAATGCGGAGAGGGCGCGCAACGTGTCGTCGTTGGCACCGAAATTGCCGGCGCGAAAGGCGGTCGGCTTCGGCGCGCCTGCGCCCACCAATATGTCGCGGGCAAGGCCGATCAGCTTCTTCTGCGCCGCCAGCGGGAAGTCGCCGATGTTGCGGCCGGTCAGCCGCCCGACAGGGTTAAAGCGTGCGAAGGCGAGCCATTCGGTATGGATATGCACCTGGACTTCGTGCCCGCGCGCGACGACGGGCTGGACGATCGCGTCGATGACTCCGGGGCCATAGACGAGCGCGGGCATCGGATCGATGAAGAACACCCCGGTCAGGCCGTGGCGTTCGAGCATATCCATCTGAAAATGGATGCCGAAATCGCCGTCGCGGCAACGGCCGAGGATCGAGCTTTCGAAATTGGCGCGCGCGTCGGCGCCGCGCTGATACAGGCCGGCGGACAATTCGGTGTCAAAGCTGATGATCGCGCGGGTCACGCCTCGCGCCTAGCATCGCAGCGATAAGGGAGGGTTAACCGGCCGCTGCGGGATGTCCGAGATGCCGGGTTGTGTTTAGTCAGGCTATCATGGCGTTTCGGGTCGGACAACCTGCCCCAAGATCCAGCTTTCGCCCAAGGACAGGATGGTGTCAGCATGTGCAAGCATCATATCGGAGTCGCCTTTCCGATGCATAACCATGTGGACGGGAGGCAATCCGCGCCACTTATCGTTATTGCGAACTATTAGCAAAAAAACCCTATTTTCCGTCCTTTTGGCGGTTGTTTCCTTAAGGGAATCGGCGTAGGGGCGTCGCCAGTCTTGGGACCGGAGCGGAGCTTTAGCCCGTGCTCCCGCCGGTCCGTGAACCAATGCCGGGCTTGCCACGAAGGAGTGCCGCGCGCCATGGGACGCAAGAAAATCGCTTTGATCGGAGCCGGGAATATCGGCGGAACGCTGGCCCTCCTCGCCGCGCAGAAGGAACTGGGCGATGTCGTCCTGTTCGACGTCGTCGAAGGCGTGCCGCAGGGCAAGGCGCTCGACCTGTCGCAGGTCGGCCCGATCGCGGGCTTCGACGCGAAGATCACCGGCTCGAACGATTATAAGGATATCGCGGGCGCCGACGTCATCATCGTCACCGCCGGTGTCGCCCGCAAGCCGGGCATGAGCCGCGACGACCTGCTCGGCATCAACCTCAAGGTCATGAAGGCCGTGGGTGAAGGCATCAAGGCCAACGCTCCCGACGCGTTCGTCATCTGCATCACCAATCCCCTGGACGCCATGGTGTGGGCGCTGCGCGAATTCTCGGGCTTACCGCACAACAAGGTCGTCGGCATGGCCGGCGTGCTCGACTCGGCGCGCTTCAGCCACTTCATCGCTGATGAATTCGACGTGTCGGTGAAGGATGTGAACACCTTCGTTCTCGGCGGCCATGGCGACACGATGGTTCCCGTCGTTCGCTATTCGACCGTCAACGGCATCCCCGTCCCCGATCTGGTCAAGATGGGCCTGTCGTCGCAGGACAAGATCGACGCGATCGTCAAGCGCACGCGCGGCGGCGGCGGCGAAATCGTCGCGCTGCTCGGCACCGGCTCGGCCTTCTACGCGCCCGCCGCCTCGGGCATCGCGATGGCCGAAGCCTATCTGGGTGACCAGAAGCGCATCCTGCCCTGCGCCGCCTATGTCGAAGGCCAGTATGGCCTCGACGGGCTGTACGTCGGCGTGCCCGTGCTGATCGGTGCGGGCGGCGTTGAGAAGGTCGTCGAGATCGAACTCGATGCCGAAGACAAGGCCGGCCTGCAGGTCTCGGTCGACGCGGTTAAGGAACTGCTCGACGCGTGCAAGGCGCTGGATCCGAGCCTCGCCTGATCTTTTTTGCCACGCCCGGCGCCGAGCGCCGGGCGCCGGCTCTCCCCGGGAGAATTAGAATATGTCCATCCTCATCGACAAGAATACCAAGGTCATCACGCAGGGAATGACCGGTGAAACCGGCACCTTCCACACCGAACAGGCGCTGGCCTACGGAACGCAGATGGTCGGCGGCGTGACCCCGGGCAAGGGCGGCACGACGCACATCGGCCTGCCGAACTTCAACACCGTCGAGGAAGCCAAGGCCGCGACCGGTGCGACCGCGAGCTGCATCTATGTTCCGCCGCCGTTCGCCGCCGACTCGATCCTCGAGGCGATCGATGCCGAGATGGAGCTGATCGTCTGCATCACCGAAGGCATTCCGGTGCTCGACATGGTCAAGGTGAAGCGCGCTCTCTCGGGCTCGAAATCGCGCCTGATCGGCCCGAACTGCCCTGGCGTGCTGACGCCGGGCGAATGCAAGATCGGCATCATGCCCGGCAGCATTTTCTCGAAGGGCAGCGTCGGCGTCGTCTCGCGCTCGGGCACGCTGACCTATGAAGCGGTGTTCCAGACGACGAACGTCGGGCTCGGCCAGACGACCGCAGTCGGCATCGGCGGCGACCCCGTCAACGGCACGAACTTCATCGACGTGCTCGAACTCTTCCTCGCCGACGAAGCGACCAAGTCGATCATCATGATCGGCGAAATCGGCGGCGACGCCGAAGAACAGGCCGCGCAGTTCCTGATCGACGAAGCGAAGCGCGGCCGCAAGAAGCCGATGGCCGGCTTCATCGCGGGCCGCACCGCGCCCCCGGGACGCCGCATGGGCCATGCCGGCGCGATCGTGTCGGGCGGAAAGGGCGACGCCGAAAGCAAGATCGCGGCGATGGAAGCCGCCGGCATCAAGG
>JAFAED010000557.1 GCA_023424275.1 Pseudomonadota bacterium
CGGCGACTGGGCGAAGCGCTGCGCCGCAATCGTCGAGGGCAAAATCTATCCCGCAATGCGCCGGCAGGCCGAGGAACTCCGCGCCGCCCGCCCGCGCGCCACGCACGATGCCGGGGTATGGCGCCTGCCAAAGGGCGACGAATATTATGCCTATGCGCTGCGCTACGCGACGACGACCGGCATGTCGGCCGAGGAGGTGCACAAGCTCGGGCTCGACCGGGTTGCCGATTTGAGCGCGCAGGCCGACGCGATCTTCAAGGCGCAGGGGATGACCAAGGGCACGGTCGCCGAACGCATGCGCGCGCTCGGCAAGGATCCGCGCTTCCTCTATCCGAACACCGACGAGGGCAAGGCGAAGCTGATCGCCGAACTCAACGCCCAGATGCAGGCGATCCAGGCGCGCCTTCCCGAAGCCTTCGGCCGTCTGCCCAAGGCGAAGGTCGAGATCCGCCGCGTTCCCGCCGATATCGAAGACGGAGCAACCGGGGGCTATTACCAGATCCCGGCGCTCGATGGCTCGCGCCCCGGCGCTTATTACATCAACCTGCGCGACACCGCCGAAAACCCGAGCTGGACGCTGCCGACGCTCACCTATCACGAAGCCTCGCCCGGCCATCATCACCAGATCGCGCTCGCGCAGGAAGCCGAAGGAATCCCGCGTCTTCGCCGCCTTCCCGCTTACTCGGTCTACACCGAAGGCTGGGGCCTTTATGCCGAACAGCTCGCCGACGAAATGGGCGTCTATGAAAACGACCCATGGGGACGGCTCGGCTATCTGCAAAGCTATATGTTCCGCGCCGCGCGCCTCGTCGCCGACACCGGGCTGCACCATTATAAATGGACGCGCGAGAAGGCGATCCAATATTATAACGAGGCGCTCGGCACCCCCGAACCGTCGAATGTCACCGAGATCGAACGCTATTGCGTGTGGCCCGGACAGGCGACGAGTTACATGGTCGGGCAGACCAGCTGGGTCCGTATTCGCGAAAAGGCGAAGGCAAGCTCGGGCGACAAATTCGATCTGCGCGGTTTTCACGACACCGCGCTGTCGGCGGGTGCGATGCCGATTTCGGTGCTCGAATCGGTGATCGATCGCTGGACCGTCGCACAAAAGGCCTGACCCGGAAGAAGAGCCCTTCCCCGTCCTGCCGGGCGAAGGGCCTCGGGACCGACATCCAAAGACATTTTTTCCGCCAATATTCTTGCGAATGACTATCAATATCCCTAACGACGCGATCCAGTTGAGATAGAGTCGCAAAAAGGGATATCATATGAAACTCGTCCGGACGCTCGCCATGAGCGGTGCCGCCGCCCTCGCCTTCACGGCCGTCGCCGCGCGCGCGGACGAGGCGGCCGAAACCGCCGAAGCCGAAGCAGGTGCCGGCGAGGACACGATCGTCGTCACCGGCTATACGGGGACGAAGACCGACACCGCGCTGGCGGAACTACCCCAGCCGATCAAGGTGATCACGTCCGAACAATATGAGGCGCAGGGCGCGATCAGCATCAGCGACACGGTCAAATATGCCGCGGGCGTCCTTGCCAACCCCTATGGCCGCGACACGCGCGTCGACGGGTTCAACGTTCGCGGCCTCGACGCGCTGCAGTTCCGCGACGGCATGCGCGACATCTTCAGCTATTATGCGTCGATCACCTCGGACCCGTACAACTTCTCGCGCGTCGAGATCGTGCGCGGCCCGGCCTCGGTGCTGTTCGGGCAGGGCTCGATCGGCGGCCTCGTCAACCTCGTCAGCAAGACGCCCGACTTCACCACCCGCGGTGAAATCAACCTCGTCTATGGCAGCTACGACCGCAAGGAAGTGCTCGGCGACGTCAATCTCGCGCTTGCCGACAATCTCGCGGTCCGCTTCGTCGGCCGCGCGCGCGACGCCGACACCTATGTCGACCATGTCCCCGACGACCGCGTGATGTTCGCGCCCTCGATCCGCTGGCAGCCGACCCCCGACACCGACGTGGTGCTCACCGGCCTCTATCAGGAGGACGACACCGGCTCGACCTCGCAATTCCTGCCGATCGTGGGCACGTTCAAGCCGAACACCGTCGCGGGCCAGCAGCTCGACCGCTACACCTTCGTCGGCAAGGCCGGCTGGGACCGCTATAACGGCCGCTCACTCCAGGGCGGCGGATCGATCACGCATCGCTTCTCGGACAATGTGAAGCTCAGCCTCAAGGCGCGCTATATCGACAGCGACCTCGAATATAACACCCACTACGCCGACAGCTATACGAACCCGCAGGATCCCTTCTCGGTCTACGGCACCAACGGCCGCACCATCGCGCTGATCGCCGACGCCAGCGACGCGCGAATGAACGTTTTCTCGACCGACAATAATCTCCAGTTCGATTTCGCCACCGGCGCCAACATCGAGCATAAGCTGCTCGTCGGCATCGATTACAGCTGGAACAAGGTGCAGAAACGGTACGACGGCGGCTTTGAACTCGTCGACCTCTATGACATCGATTATGACGCGCTGCTGACCTATGATCCGAGCGGCCCGTTCGTTGCGGAAAGCCAGAAGCAGCTCGGCGTCTATGTCCAGGACCAGATCCGCTTCTTCGACCGCGTCTCGGTCGTCCTCGGCGCGCGCCGCGACCGCGTCACCGGATCGTCGGGGCAGAAGGACAATGCGACGACCTTCCGCGCCGGCATCATCGGGGAGATCGGCGCGGGTTTCTCGCCCTTCTTCAGCTACACCGAAAGCTTCCTGCCGGTCGCCGGTCGCATCGACAATGGGGACGGCACCTTTGGCGATCCCTACGTCCCGCAGACCGGCACGCAATATGAGGCCGGGGTGAAGTGGCAGCCGACGCCGAACACGCTCGTCACCGCCACCGCCTTCAAGATCAAGGAACGCAACCGCGTCCTCTATCTCGCCGCCGGGGGCACGACGCAGTCGGGCGAGCTCAACACCAAGGGTTTCGAAATCG
>JAFAED010000092.1 GCA_023424275.1 Pseudomonadota bacterium
CGCCCCCGCGAAGGAGTGAAGGGTCGGGTTGTCCCCCGGACAACCCTTGGACATGCGGGGCATGTCCAACTCTTAACTGGCCGCCGGCAAGCTGGCGCTACAGCGATAGCGGCCCCCACCTTCTCGCGGGGGCGACGATATTCTACTGCCCCGGCCCTTTATTGCCCCGGCAGCTGGCGGCTCAGCGCCTCGATCACCGCATCCTGCGCCGAGGCCATGTCGGCGAGGCGGTCGCGCAGCGCATAAATGTCGGGCAGGCCGTCGATCGCTTCGTCGACGCTGCGTTCGAGATAGAGGCGGTCGATATCGGCCAGCGCGCCGGTAAGCGGCGCCCGCGCCGCGATCAGGCGCGAAATCGCCTGCTGCGCGACCACCCAACGCTCGCTGGCGACGGGCGCACCGGCCGCTGCGGATACGAGCGATGCGGTGGAATCGCGTTCGGCGACAAAACCCTGCTGCCCCGCGGTGCCGTCGGCCTCCCAGCGCGCGAGGCGTCCCGCGAGGTCGGCGGGAAGCGGCCCCGGCGGCGCCACGACCACGGCCGACGGCGCGACGTCGAATCGGCCCTCGACCGGCCGCTTGGCAAGCGAGGGCGCACCGGTGTTTTGCGCCGCAGCACACGCCGACAGCGACAGCGCGGTTGCGGCGGCAAAGGACAGGACATAGAAGGCGCGCTTCATCATGGGCCCTGATATGGGCGGCGAGGCCGAGCGGCAAGCGCGAATCAGGGCACGGCATTGCCAAAGCCCCGCAGCGGACCGTAAAACCGCAAAAAGCACGGGATTTGGCGGTTGACAGCGGCGCCCTGTCTCGCTAGTGGCGCTGACTTTCCCGCATGCCGGAAAAATCGCCTGCTTTGGCGGGTGACTGGCAGCGCGGGTGTTTTAGTTTCTGATTGGATGGAAGACCATGTTCGCAATCGTGCGCACGGGCGGCAAGCAGTATCGCGTCGCCGCTGGAGACAAGATCGCCGTTGAGAAGATCGACGGGGAAGCTGGCGACACCGTGTCGCTGGGCGACATCCTGCTGGCCGGTGACGGCGGCGAAGTGAAGAGCGCCGACGGCCTCGTCGTTTCGGCCGAGATCATCGCCCAGACGCGCGGCGAGAAGGTCATCGTCTTCAAGAAGCGCCGCCGGCACAATTATCGCCGCCGCAACGGCCACCGCCAGTCGCTGACGCTGCTGCGCATCCTTGCCGTCGGCGATGCCAAGAAGGCCGCGCCGAAGAAGGAAGCCGCTCCGAAGGCAGAGAAGGCTCCCGAAGCCGCTGCCGCTCCGGCTGCCGAAAAGAAGGCAGCTGCGCCGAAGAAGGCCGAAGCCCCCAAGGCTGAGACCGCCGAAAAGAAGCCCGCTGCCAAGAAGGCAGCCCCCAAGAAGGAAGCCTGAGCGCGGTAACGCGGCTCGGCCCCTCGAACGAACGAATTAAGGAGCATCAGTCATGGCACATAAGAAAGCAGGCGGTTCTTCGCGCAACGGTCGCGACTCAGCCGGCCGTCGCCTTGGCGTGAAGAAGTTCGGCGGTCAGGAAGTGATCGGCGGCAACATTATCGTGCGTCAGCGCGGCACCCGGGTTTACCCGGGCGTCAACGTTGGCATGGGCAAGGACCACACGCTGTACGCAACCGCCGACGGCCAGGTCCGATTCCACGATGGCAAGCTTGGCCGCAAATATGTGTCGGTCGACGCCATGGCGGAAGCCGCCGAATAAGGACGATCTTCCAGGGTCGTCCACCAGGGATGACCCGGAACGGTCCTTTCCGCACCAGCGGGAACAAAGTTCGAAAAGAGGGAGACGGGTCACCCCCGTACTCCCTTTTTTCTTGTCCAGTATCCGTCACTTGTGGCGAGCGGGCGCGAAAATCGGGCCGTCCATCTCCCTCCATATCGAATGTCGTCAAAGCGTCACCATCTGGCGCCAAGGCGACAGGCATTGGGAGTTAGAAGACATGTTCGCGCGTACCGAAAGACTGTTGCTGCGGCCCGGCTGGCTGGAAGATGCCCCCGCGCTCGCCCGCGCCATCGGCGAAGAGGCGGTGGTCCGCAACCTCGCGACCGCGCCTTGGCCCTATGGTGAGGCGCAGGCGCAGGAATTCCTCAGCAAGCCGATCGACCCCGACCAGCCGCGCTTCCTGATTTTCGCCCGCACCGGCGGCGCCCCGCGCCTCGTCGGCGGCTGCGGCATTTCGTCGAGCCCCGAAGGCGATCTCGAAATGGGTTATTGGATCGCGCGGCCCTATTGGGGTCTCGGTTTTGCGACCGAGGCCGGGCGCCAGCTCGTCCATATCGCGCGTGCGATGAACCTGCCGAAGCTGTCGGCGGGGCACTTCATCGACAATCCGGCATCGGGCGCGGTGCTGCGCAAGCTCGGCTTCCGCCCGACCGGCAAGGTCGCGCAGCGTTACAGCCTCGCGCGCGGCGGCGAGGCGGCGTGCGCACTGTTCGAGGAAGGCGACGCCGATGCCGATGGGGCCGTCACCCCGATGCGAAGCCGCATCGGGGTGGACGAAGATTTCCGCGAGGAATTGCGCCTGATGGCGGCGTAAGGCGAATCGCGCCGTCAGCGGCTTTGGGGTGGGAAGCTGTCCTTATTCCCCTCCCTTCTAGGGAGGGGTTAGGGGTGGGTACGAGCGGAGCGAGATGCCATAGAGCGCCGCCTTTGGCGGCGACCCACCCCCGCCCTAAAAGGGAGGGGAGAAGAGGCGTAAGCAACCGGTCGAAAGACGACGATCCGCCTGCGGCCGCTATCCGCGCATCTTGTTCACCATGCCCATGATGTCGTCGAGCGGATTGCCGTCGCCGTCCATGTCGAGCATCTTGCCCAGACCGCCAAGGCCGCCGAGCCCGCCCGCCGAGGGCGCTGCGCCGCCGCCCATCGCGCCGCCGAGCACATTGCCGAGCATACCGCCCAGACCGCCCGAAAGCCCGCCGCTTTCGCCGGACTGGCCGCCCTGCTTCGCCATATAGCCTGCGGCCATCATCGCGAGGATCGGCAGCATCTGCTTGAGGATGCTCGAGTCGATCCCGGTCTGCGCCGCGGCCTGCCCGGCCACGGTGCGGCTGACGTCCTTCGACCCGAAAATCTGGCCGAGCACGTCATTGCCCTGCTCGACCGGGGTCGCCTGCGGTCCGAGTACCGAGTCGAGCAGGCCGCCCCCGCCGAGCTGGCCGAGCAGACCGCCGAGACCTTCGACACCACCGCCCGATTGCGCCTGTTTCTTGAAACCGCCGAGAATTGCGGGAAGCAGCGCGTCGGCGCCCTGTTTCGCCATCGCCGGCGGAATACCCAGCTGATTCGCCATCGCTTCGATGCCGCCGGCCTGCGCCAAAATGTCGGTGAGATTCATGGATCCATACTCCCGCTTCGGCACGGATCGGACGCCGCGCCGATAGTGATGAGTATAGCAGTGCGTGGACGAAGGACGAGTCGGTCTTTTGACTGTCATTCTCAAATGCATAGTCCTAGCCTGTGGGTGCACGACTCGCCTTTTGGCGATACGCCATGGTTTCTAGTGGGAGCTAAACAATGAGCATTTTCGGCAAGATCAAGGACGCCATCTTCGGCAAGAAGGCCGTCGCCGCAGAACCCGCCGCCCCGGCCGCGCCCAGCCCCGTCGGCACCGCACTCGACGCCGCGACGCAAGCCATGGCCGCTGCGGCAGCCGCTCCCGTCGATGTCGACGCCATCCTCACCGCCGAGGCCGCCAACGCCGGACAGGATCTCAACTGGCGCACGTCGATCGTCGACCTGATGAAGCTGCTCGGCATCGATTCGAGCCTCGCGAACCGCAAGGAACTGGCGCAGGAACTCGGCTACACCGGCGAGCTCGACGGCAGCGCCGAAATGAATATCTGGCTGCACAAGGCGGTGATGCGCGAACTCGCGGCGAACGGTGGGAAGGTCCCCGCCGACCTTACCGACTGACGAACGCCCGATAAAATTCGACGGGGGCGGGTAAGCATCGGCTTTCCCGCCCCCTTTTCGTTGACCGCGACGCGCGTGCGCCTAGACAGGTTTCAACAGAAACAAGTCGCAGGGAGCCGCCGCGTGTCCAATCCGCTTTTCATGCCTCTAAGTCGCCGCCGGACGCTCGCCACGCTGGGCGCGGGCACCGCAGGCCTTGCTCTCGCCGGCCCGGCGGCTGCGCTGCAATCGCCGGCGAAGAGCGACGCGCAAAAATTGCTCACATCGATCGCCGACAATCTCCTCGCGCTGTCGCCCGAAGGTGCCACCTCGCTCGGCATCGACACCGGCGCGCGCGCCGCCGAACGCGGCAAGCTCGGCGACCGCTCGGCGGCGGGGCAAAAGGCCGTCGCCGACACGTTGAAGGCCGACGTCGCGCGCGTACGCGCTTTCGACAAGACGGGACTCGATCACAGCACGCGCACCAGCCTCGCGGTCGTCGAAAGCGCCTATGGCGTCGCGCTCGACGGCTTTGCCCTGCCCTATGGCGACGTCGCGGTCGGGGGCTGGCGCAACACGCCCTATGTCGTGATCCAGAATGTCGGCGCCTATCTCGACGTCCCCAAATTCCTCGACAGCGACCATCCGGTGAAGACGTCGGCCGACGCCGAAGCCTATCTCTCGCGCCTCAATGCCTTTCCCGGCGTGCTCGACGGCGAGACCGAACGGCTGAAGGCCGCGGGCGGCCAAGGGCTGATCGCCCCCGCCTTCCTGATCGACAAGGCGGTCAAGCAGATGGAAGCGACGATCGCCGACGCCAAGGCCGGCGGATCGATGGTCGAAAGCCTCGTCCGCCGTACCGGAGAAGCGAAGATCGCGGGCGACTGGAATGCGCGATCGGCGAAGATCGTGCAGGGCCCGGTCGCCGCCGCGCTCGAGCGCCAGCTCGCCGAACTGAAGGCGCAGCGGCCCAAGGCGACGATGGACGCGGGCCTGTGGGCGCGTCCCGGCGGCGACGAATGGTATGCGTGGGGGCTTCGCGCCTCGACGACGACACGGATGACGCCCGACGAGGTGCATCAGATGGGCCGCGACGAGCTGGCCGAACTCCACGGACGAATGGACCCGATCCTGAAGAAGCTCGGCTATACGCAGGGTTCGGTCGGCGACCGGATGAACGCGCTCGCCAAGGATCCGCGCTTCAAATTCCCCGACAATGATGCGGGCCGCGCCGAAATCCACGCCTATATCCA
>JAFAED010000095.1 GCA_023424275.1 Pseudomonadota bacterium
ACGTTACCGGGACGTTTCTTGCGCATCTCGACGACCAGATGGCGGCGCGCGGCCGGCGGTTCCTGCCGACGTTGCGGCGGCGCCCCGGCAAGCTCCACGGTTTCGTGCTCGACCGCGGCCGGCTCGCACTGCCGTCGGACAATTTCTTCCAGCAGGACCCGGTCCGGCTGGTCGAGATTTTCGCGCTCGCCGACAAGCATGGCCTCGAAATCCACCCGCAGGCGATGCGGCAGGCGCGCCACGATGCCAAGCTGATCGAAACGCAGGGGGTGCGCCGCATCGCGCGCGCGAACGAATTGTTCCTCGATGTGCTGACCAGCCCGCGCGACCCTGAAACGGTGCTGCGCTGGATGAACGAGGCGGGGGTATTCGGCCGCTTCGTGCCCGATTTCGGCCGCGTCGTCGCACAGATGCAGTTCGACATGTATCATCATTATACGGTCGATGAGCATACGATCCGCGCGATCGGGTTGCTCGCGGATATCGAGCAGAACCGGCTGAAGGACGATCACCCGCTGTCGACCGCGATCATGGACCAGATCCATTCGCGGCGCGTCATCTACGTCGCGGTGCTGCTGCACGACATCGCCAAGGGGCGCGGCGGCGATCATAGCGTGCTCGGCGCCGAACTCGCGCTGCGCGTCTGCCCGCGGCTGGGGCTCAGCGAGGCGGAGACCGAGACCGTTTCGTGGCTCGTGCGCTATCATCTGCTCATGTCGGCGACCGCCTTCAAACGCGACCTCGCCGACTTCAAGACGATCCTCGACTTCGCGCAGGTGGTCCAGTCGCCCGAACGCCTGCGCTTGCTGCTCGTGCTCACCGTCGTCGACATCCGCGCGGTCGGGCCGGGGGTATGGAACGGTTGGAAGCGTCAGCTGCTCACCGAGCTATACGATGCGGCCGAAGAAGTCTTGCGTCTCGGCCATAAACAGCGCGGCCGCGAAGCGCGGATCGAGAGCAAGAAGGAAGCGGTCGCGGCGCAATTCGGCTTCGACCGCAAGACCTTCGACAAGGTCGCGAAGCGTCTTCCCGAAAGCTATTGGATCGCCGAGCCGGTCGAGGTTATCGCCGCCAATCTCGTGCACATCCGGCAGGCGGGCGATGCGCCGCTGCATATCGCGGCGGTTCCCGACGACGATCGCGGTGCGACGCTGGTGATGGTACTGGCCGCCGACCATCCGGGGCTCTTCTACCGCATCGCGGGCGGCATTCACCTTGCCGGCGGCAATATCATCGACGCGCGTATCCACACGACGCGCGACGGCCTCGCGCTCGACAATTTTCTCGTCCAGGATCCGCTCGGTCGGCCTTTCGCCGAAGCGGGACAGATCTGCCGCCTGACTCGCTCGATCGAGGATGCGCTCGCCAACCGCCACAAATTGCTTCCGAAACTCGAAGCGCGCGCGCTGCCGCGTACCCGCGCCGAAGCCTTTCGGGTCGCCCCCAACGTCTTCGTCGACAACAAGGCGTCCAATCGCTTCACGGTGATCGAGGTCAATGCGCAGGATCGCCCCGCGCTCCTCAACCAGCTCGCCTATGCACTTTTCCAGTCAAAGGTGACGGTGCACAGCGCGCATGTCGCGACCTATGGCGAGCGCGCGGTCGATACCTTCTATGTCACCGACCTGATCGGCGACAAGATCGACAGCGCGGCACGGGTGAAGAGCCTTGAGAAACGTCTTCTCGAAGCCGCAACGAGTCAGAGCGAGGATGCCGTGGCGGCCTAGTCGCGGGGCCCCGTCATCGCAGCGGCCGCCGCCAGCAACCCGCCGTTGAACCGCTGCGACAGCGCCGCGTCGGGAATCGCGTTGAACGCATGGATTGCCCCCGCATAGCTGTGGAGGTCGACCGGCACGCCCACCGCGACGAGTCGCCGCGCATAGTCGAGATTTTCGTCGAAGAAGAGGTCGAGGCTGCCGGTCGCGATATAGGCGGGGGGCAGGTTCGACAGATCGTCGGCGAGGCTCGGCGAAAACCAGCCGCGCCGTTCGTCGTCGGCCCTGTAATCGCCCTGCAGCGCGCGCCAGCCGAAGCGGTTGCTCGCGCGCGTCCAGATGAACTCGCCGGTCATCGGGTTGGCATAGGGGCAGGTGTCGCCGCCCGTGCGGTGATCGAGCATCGGATAGGTCAGGAGCTGGCCCGCGATCGCGGGGCCGCCAAGGTCGCGAGCCATGATCGCGAGCGCGGCCGCGAGCCCGCCCCCGGCGCTCTCGCCCGCGACGACGATACGGCTCGCGTCGAAGCCGAGCGTGTCAGCCTGTCCGGCGAGCCATGTCAGCGCCGAATGGCAATCTTCCTGCGGCGCGGGAAAGGGATGCTCGGGGGCGAGACGATATTCGACCGACGCGACGGGCACGCCGGCAAACGCGGCGAGCATGGCCGGCCCGGCCTGCATCTGCTCGACCGACCCCATCACCATGCCGCCGCCGTGGATGTGCAGGATCGCGCCGCCGCCCGGGCGCGATTCGGCAGGGCGGTAGAGGAAGACGACGATGTCGGGTCCGCCGTGGGTCGACGGCACGACCAGCTTTTCGGGCGCGATCACCGGCGGCGGCAGGATCGAATAGGTTTCCGCCGCCTTTGCGCGGATCTGCGCGATCGGCGCGGCGTCGAGATCGACGCGCGGGAACAGGTCGATCAGCGGCGCGATCTCGCGATCGACAAGGTGACGGGTATCCATATCAAATGCTCCCTTTCATCCCGCCAATCGGGCGATATCACCCGCGCAGCGTTGCTCCCGCCTTTGCCGCCGCGGCGACGATCTTGTCGGCGATCGCTTTCAACTCGGCATCGGTGAAGCTTTTCTCGGC
>JAFAED010000151.1 GCA_023424275.1 Pseudomonadota bacterium
TCGCCGAAGAGTCCGAAAGACTGTTCGGCGTCCACCCCGACCTGAAACCGCTGAGCGCCTATGACGCCCCGCTAGCGGCGGTCGCCGCGATCCTTCCCGGCGACAAGCCGCTCGCCGAGCGGGTCGAAACCTATCTCGATCGCTTCACCATTCCCGCCGACCGCCTGCAAAAAGTGTTCGACGCCGCCATCGCACGGTGCCGCGGCCGGACCGCGACCCATGTCGGCATGCCGCAGGGCGAAAGTTTCGACCTGCAATTTGTGACCGGCAAAAGCTGGAGCGGTTACAATTATTATATGGGCGACTATCACAGCATCATCCAGGTCAACACCGACCTGCCGATCCGGCTGTCGCGCGCGCTCGACCTTGGGTGCCACGAAGGCTATCCGGGGCATCACCTGCTCAACATGAAGATCGAGGAGCAGCTGGTCCGCGGCCGCGGATGGGTCGAGTTCAGCATCTATCCGCTCTACAGCCCGCAAAGCCTGATCGCGGAAGGCACCGCCAATTATGGCATCGACCTTGCTTTTCCCGACAAGACGCGCCCCGACACCGAACGCGACATATTGATGCCGCTCGCGGAGATCGCGCCGCCGACCGACGACATATATTGGCGCTTGCTCGACGCGATGAAGGCGTTGCAGGGCGCGCGGCTGACGATCGCGCAGCAATATCTCGACGGCCAGATCGACCGCGCGACCGCGCTCGCGCTAACCCAGAAATATTTGCTCGTATCGCCGGCGCGGGCCGAGCAGATGACCGCCTTCACCGACAAATATCGCAGCTATGTGATCAACTATGGCCTCGGCGAAGAAATTGTCCGCGACTTCATCGAACGCGGCAAACCCGATCGCGACGAGATCTGGCGGCGCATGGCGCTGATCCTCGGCGAGCCGACGCTGCCTGCGGACCTGCTGGCGCCATGAACGACGTCGCCCTTCTCCTGTGGCTCGGCCAGGCGGGCTCGCCCCGCCGTCCGCCTGCGGGCGTGATGCCGCGCGGATAATGAACCAGCGCCGCAAGGCGTCTTCGATTATCCATGCCATCAGGATGAAGGAGCAGATCATGCTCGACAAAAACGACCTCCACCGCCGTATCGAAACGCCCGACATGAAGGATTATGGCGTCTACCTCGCGGTCGACCGCCTGCTCGATTGCCAGAAACCGCTCGCCGAACTTTGCACCGGCGACGAACTCCAGTTCCAGATCGTTCACCAGGTCGAGGAATTGTGGATGAAGCTGATGGCCTTCACCCTCGGCGAAATCGACGGCCATATGGCGGCGGGCGAGACGATGCGCGTCCTCACCCTTTTCGACCGGGTGAACCGCATCATGCGCATGATGACCGACCAGCTCTCGCTGCTCGAAACGATGAGCCCCTTCGACTACCAGTCGATCCGCCTCCAGCTCGGCAACGGGTCGGGACAGGAAAGCCCCGGCTTCCAGCTGCTGTTGACGATGCCGCAGCCGCTGTGGGCGCGCTACAAAGCCGCCTATCTGGACCCCGCCGGCCGCGGCGTCGCCGATGTTTACGACACCGGATACAAGCATGACGAAGCCTATATGGTCGCCGAGGCGTTGATCGAGTTCGACGAATTGTTCCAGATCTTCCGCGCGCACCACATCTACCTCATCCACCGCTCGATCGGCATGGGGTCGAAGTCGCTCAAGGGGCGCCCGGTCGAGCTGCTCAACGCCGGCACGCGGCACCGCTTCTTCCCCGAGCTCTGGGATATCCGCGCCGAGATGACCGATCGCTGGGGCGCCGAATATGGCGTAAAGCGCGACAGCATCAGCGGTACTTCGTCGGCCGGCCACGGCAGCGGGCTGTGAGCGGCGCGCTGTTGCCGGAGGCGATCCGCGACCGCTTCCACCTCCCGCCCGATGCCACCTATCTCAAAAGCCACAGCGTCGGCTGCCAGCCGCGCGCCGCCGAAGCTTTGCTCCGCGACCGGCTGCTCACGCCCTGGCGCGAAACGGGCGAGGCCTGGCCGCACTGGTTGGACGCCATCGACGCTTGGCGCGCCGCGCTCGCCGGCCTGATCGGTGTCGAGGCGCGCGACCTCTGCCCCGCGACCAACGTCACCGCAGGCCTCTCGCGCTATATCTCGGCGCTGGGGCAGGCGACCGACCGGCGGACGGTCCTGCTCGCGCCAAGCGCCTTTCCGACGATCGGCTATCTCGCGAGCGGCCTCGCAGCGGCAGGGTGGAAGACACGCTACCTTCCCGATGATGCCGATGTCCGCGACGCCGCGAACTGGACGGCCGCGCTCGGCGACGATGTCGCGCTCGTCATCGCGATGCACGTCAGCTCGAACCGCGGCGCGCTCACCGACATCGCTGCCGTCGCGTCGGCAGCACGGGCGGCGGGCGCGCGCTGCATCGCCGATTGCGCGCAGTCGGTCGGCATCGTGCCGGTGACGCCCGCCCGCTGGGGTGTCGACGCCGTGCTCGGCACCAGCGTCAAATGGCTCTGCGGCGGTCCGGGCGCCGCATGGCTGTGGGTCGCGCCGCACGACCGCACTGCGCTCGATCCTATGGAGCGCGGCTGGTGGAGCCACGAAAATCCGTTCGAGATGGACATACGCGACTTCCGCTACGCCCCCGACGCGCGGCGCTGGTGGGGCGGTACGCCCGATGTCGCCCCCTTCATCCTGTCGGCAGCGGGGATCGGCGAGATTGCCGCCATCGGTGTCGACGCCGGCCGTTCGCACAACCGCGCGCTGCAAGCGATGCTGCGCGAAGCGCTCGAACCGGACACGCCGCAATGGCGCTGGCCGAACGGCGAAATCGGCGGCACGCTGTGCATCGACACCGGCGCCGACCAGCCGCGGGTTGCCGAGGCGCTCGACCGCCACCGGCTGCGCGCCGATTTTCGCGGCACGATCCTGCGCCTGTCATTCCACGCCTATAACAGCGTCGCCGACGTCGAACGGACGGCGGCCGCGCTCGGTTAGATATCCACGACGATCTTGCCGAAATGGGCGTTGGCAATTTGATGGCGAAAGGCATCGCCCAGTTTTTCGAGCGGGAAATGATCGCTGATGACGGGGCGAATGCCATTGGCTTCGACCCCGGCAATCATGTCGAGCTGCTGTGCCCGGCTTCCGACGGTCAGCCCCTGCACTCGCAGGTTCTTGCTCATCAGCAGCGCGGTCTGCACCGGTCCGGCGATGCCCGTAAGCACCCCGATCAGCGCGACATGGCCGCCGACGCGCGCCGCGACCATCGACTGGTCGAGCGTTCCAGCACCGCCGATCTCGACCACCGTGTCGACGCCCCGCCCGCCCGTCAGTTCGAGCGCTTTCGCGCCCCATTTCGGTTCTTCCTTGTAATTGACGAGCTCGTCAGCCCCGAGCGCCTTCAGCCGCGCAAGCTTCGCGTCGGACGAGCTTGTCGCAATCACCCGCGCGCCCGCGGCCTTGGCGAATTGCAGCGCGAACACCGACACGCCGCCGCTGCCCTGGACCAGCACGGTCGAGCCCGGCTGCGTGGCTCCATCGACGAACAGCGCGCGCCAGGCGGTCAGGCCGGCGCAGGTCAGCGTCGCGGCCTCGGCGGACGACCAGCCCGCGGGCGCGCGGGTGAACCAGTGCTGCGGCACGACGACTGCCTCGCGCGCATAGCCGTCGATGCCGTCGCCCGGCACCTTGGTGAAAGCGCTCGCGGGCGGCGTACCGTCGGCCCATTCGGGGAAGAAAAGCGACACCGCGAGATCGCCGACCGCGAAACCGGTCACGCCCTCGCCTACCGCCTCGACCACCCCCGCGCCGTCGGACATCGGGATGCGATCCTCCGCCGTCGGGATCAGCCCCGCGACGACCGCAAAGTCGTGGAAGTTGAGCGACGACGCGCTAAGCCGGACGCGAATTTCGCCCGGTCCCGGATCGCCGGGATCGGACAGATCGGCGAGCACCAGATTGTCGAGCGACGCGGGTGCCCGCAGATGGACGGCGCGCACTATTCGGCGGCCATCGCCATTTCGACGCGCTGCGGGCCGCGGATAACCCCGCCGGGGGTCGGCCCCTGCATTTCGCCGTCGCGGAACGTCACGACGCCCGACTTGACCGTCGCGACATAACCGTCGGCCTTTTGCAGCAGGCGCTTGCCGCCGGCGGGCAGGTCGAAAGCGAGCCAGGGCTTGCCAAGCTTGATCGCATCCATGTCGATGACGTTCAGATCGGCGAGATAGCCGGGCGCGAGCACGCCGCGATCCTCCAGCCCATAGAGCATCGCCGTGTCGCGGCACTGGCGCTTCACCGCATGTTCGAGCGCGACGCGATGGCCCTTGCGATCGCGTACCCAATGCTGGAGCATGAAGGTCGGCGAAGCCGCGTCGCAGATCGTCCCGCAATGCGCGCCGCCGTCCGACAGGCTGTTCACCGTATCGTCGGACGCCTGCAGATCCTCGAGGAAATTGAGGTTGCCGTCGCGGTAGTTCAAAATCGGGAAATAGATGAAGCCCTTGCCATCGTCCTTCATCAGCAGGTCATAGGCATATTCGGACGGCGAGACGCCTGCCGCGGCGGCGCGATGCGCAATGCTTTCGTCCATCCGGGGCTCATAGTTGAAATCGGGGTCCATCTCGAAATGGACCGGCCAGCCTTCGGCGACGACCTTCAGGAAGTCGAGGATGTCGCTTTCGGGCCACACGTTCGGTTCCTGCGTCATGCGGGCGCGGAACGCCGGGTCTTTCAGGTGGGCAAGCTGCTGGTCCCACGGCAGGTCGATGATCTCGTTCCACGCCGGCTTGAACCGGAACGGGTGCACCGTTCCCTGCCACGCCATGATCACGCCGTTGCCGCGCAGCGCGATCTGCGCGACGATGTTCGCACCGGTCGCATTCTGTTTGCGCATTTCCGAAATCTGTTCTTCGAGCGGCAATTCCTTGGCAATCGACTGGAGCGCGGCGAAGGTCACCGGCAGCCCGGTCTCACGGCTCAAATCGCCCATCCACTCGAACTCGTTCCACTCGCGCTTCATGTCGCTCGCCATTTCGAACACGCCATAACCGACGCGCCCCATCGCGCGGCCGATCGCGACCAGTTCCTCGGCAGTCGCCGTGGTGCCAGGCACAAGTTCGCCGTCGACCGACTTGTGGAGCACGGTGCGGCTGGTCGAGAAGCCGAGCGCGCCCGCGCGGACGCCCTCTTCGACGATGCGCGACATTTCGGCGATATCTTCGTCGGTCGGGATCGCACCGGGCTTTTCACGGTCGCCGAGCACATAGGCGCGCACCGCACCGTGCGGGACGTGGCAGGCGACGTCGACGGTGCGCGGCAGTTTCTCAAGCGCATCCATATATTCGGGGAAGGTCTCCCAGTCCCACGACATGCCCTCGGCAAGCGCTGTACCGGGAATATCCTCGACGCCCTCCATCAGCGAGATCAGCCATTCATGGCGGTCGGGCTTGGCGGGGGCGAAGCCGACGCCGCAATTGCCCATCACGACGGTGGTGACGCCGTGCCAACTCGACGGCGCCATTTCGGCGTCCCATGTTGCCTGCCCGTCATAATGGGTGTGGACGTCGACGAAGCCCGGCGTAACGATCTTGCCGCTGGCGTCGATTTCCTCGCGCCCGGCGCCAAGGTTTTCGCCCACAGCGACGATCCGGTCGCCGTCGATCGCGACATCCGCGACAAAGGGCTGGCCGCCCGAACCATCGACGACAGTGCCGCCACGAATCACCAGATCATGCATGTCCGCTCTCCCAAGCTTTTTGGTCAGATTTTTTAGTTTCACGAAGAAACCTATCATCAAATTTGCGATATGCAAATAAGCGCGCGGCCCCTGCGATGAGGCGCTATGATGGCGGGACAAAATCACAGGGAGTCGATGCCATGATCCGCCCGCTTACCCTCGCCCTCCTCCTTGCCGTTTCGGTGACGCCGCTTGCCGCCGAGGAGGCCGCCGCCCCCTCTTACCAGACCGGGCTCGCCGATCCGGCACGCCCCGCTGCCGATCGCGAACGCGACGCGGTGCGCAAGCCCGCCGAGCTGCTTGCTTTTGCCCAGATCAGGTCCGGCCAGACGGTCGGCGACTTTGTCATGGGCGGCGGTTACGTCACCCGCCTGCTCGCGGCCGCCGTCGGTCCGACCGGCAAGGTCTATGCGTTCCAGCCCGCCGAATTCATCGCGTTCAAGAAACAATATGGCGACGATCAGGCCGCGGTCGACGCCGCTTATGAAAATGTCGATGCCGTCGCCGGACCGTTCGCAGCGCCCGCTTTCGCCACGCCGCTGGACACGATCATCACGGTGCAGAATTTCCACGACCTCTATTTGAAGCCCTTTCCTGCGGGGACGGGCGACAAGGCAAGCGCGGCGCTGTTCGCAGCGCTGAAACCTGGTGGCGCATTGATCGTCATCGATCATAGCGCCGCAGACGGCACCGGCACGACGCTCGCGGACAGTCTGCACC
>JAFAED010000207.1 GCA_023424275.1 Pseudomonadota bacterium
CGACGGCATAGAGGATATTGTCATAGGCATAGGCCGAACGGAAACTCGTCTTGGGCTTGAGGTAAGCGACGCGTTCCACCGTCTGCTTGCGTGTCAGATGCGTGCGCGGCACGAACATCAGGTCGCCCTGTCCGAGCCCGAGCCCGCTCCTGTGGACGAGCAGGTCGCGGATCGTGATTTCGCGCGTGACCCATGCGTCATACATGCGGAACCAGGGCATATGCTTGATGACGGGATCGTCCCACGCGATCTTGCCTTCGTCGACGAGGATCGCGAGCGCAGCGGCGGTCATCGCCTTGCCCGTCGAGCCGGTCTGGAAGATCGTCTGCCCATCGACCGGCGCGCTCTCGCCGATCTTGCGTACGCCCCAGCCGCGCGAGAGCGTCGTCTTGCCATCCTCGACGATCGCGATCGACACGCCCGCCGCGCCGACTTTCTTGCGAAGCGCCTCGACGCTTTCGCCGATATCGGCAGGCGGTTCGGCCCATGCGGGCGCAGCGACAGACAGCAGCAGCGACAGGGCGAGCAGGCGTTTCATGGCAGGGTCTCCATAGGGCGAGCGGGCGCCGGGCGCAGCAGGCGCCAGACACCGATGGTGATGAGCGGCACGACGAAAGTCGCGAGGAACAGCCAGGCGAGGAAGCGATATCCGCTGGCGATGAGGTCGACGAGGCCGACGCGCGCCGCGACGAACATGCAGCCGACCAGCACGACGCTGCCGATCGTCGCACGCGCGCCGGTACCGAGCGGCGGGCGTCCGCGCGCTTCGATGACGCCCGACACGCGCTCGTTGATCGCGTGGATCGCCCCGACGCCGCTTTCGAGCAGCGCGGCGAAGATCATCAGCTGGAACAGGATGTGGAAGCCCGGCACCGCCATCTGCCGCAGCAGGAAATCCGAAGGCAGCGTTTCCGATCCGATCGCGGGATAGAAGGCCATCATCGCGACAAAGAAGAGGATCGCGGGCAGCATGGTCAGCGGGCCCGCAATGAACCCCGCGACGACCGCGTCGCGCTGGCTGGTGAGGTGCCGGAGGACCGGGAGGATGACGACCGCACCGACAATATTATAGCTGGCGTAGGTAATCCCGCCCGAGATCCAGTTCCCCGATGGCGGCGGCGCGCTGGCAAAACCCTCGCCGATCAGACCGCCAAAACTCGAAAGCGCAAAGATAAGGAACAGCGCGTAGACGGCGTAGATCAGCATCGAGGCATATTTGAACAGGGTCTCGACAATGGTTGCGCCAAAGGCGGTGAAGGCGACGATGCTGGCCGCGAGCACCACCGATCCGGCCAGTTCGGGCCAGCCGAAGGTCGCCGCGCCGATCGCACCCGCCGCAGCGCCGAACACCGCGAGGATGAGAACGACGAAGATCAGATAGGCGATCTCGAAAGCGATCCATCCCGGACCGAGCAGCTTTTCGAAGAAGCTGCGATAATCATAGGCGTGCATCTGACGCGCGAGCGCGAAGGTCAGCGCGGCGACGACGCTCCAGATCAGCGTCGCGAGCAACATGGCGGAAAGCCCGCCCCACGGCCCCGACGGGACGAAATATTCGGCCAGCTCACGCCCCGTCGCATAACCACCGCCGATAATGACGGCTTTCAATGCGAAACCGGGCAGCAGGAAGCGCTGGAACCAGCTCGCCCTGCCGCCCGTCTCGCCCACACTCATGCGAGAATATTTTCGACAAGCGCCTCGAACGCCGCGCCGCCGCGGATCGGGTCGGCGACCGGCAGCCCGAGCCGCTCGCTTTCAGCGGCCATCAGCTTTTCGGCGGTTTCGGCGTCATAGCTCGACGTGTTGAAGCTTACGCCCCCGCATCGGATCGCGCGATTGGTCCGGCTGCCGAGACGGATCGTCATGTCGATGACATCCTCGACCGACGGCAGCGCAAAGCTTTCCATGCCAAGGATGACCTTGCGCGTCGGATCGTGGCAAACGACGAAGACATCGGGCTGGCTGCCGTGGAGCAGGCCGAGCGAAACGGCGGCGTAAGCGGGGTTGAAGATCGACCCCTGCCCTTCGATCAGGTCCCAGTGATTGTCGGGCGCGTCGGGGCTCAGCATCTCGGCGGCGCCGGCCTCGAAATCCGACACCACCGCGTCCATCGGCATGCCGCCGCCGGCGATCATGATCCCGGTCTGGCCCGTTGCCCGGAAATCGGCGTCGACGCCGCGTTCGACGAAAGCCCGGTGCAGCGCGAGCGCGGTATATTTCTTGCCGAGCGCACAGTCGGTGCCGACGGTGAGCAGCCGTTTGCCGCTCCGCTTGCGGCCGGTCCCGATCGGGATCGACGTCGGCGGCGTACGAACGTCGATCAGCCGCTGCCCGGTCCGCCGCGACGCCTCGACAAGCGCCGGGATGCTCGTCAGCCGGGTGTGAAGCCCACTGACGATGTCTAGCCCCGCCTCCATCGCCTCGACGAGCACCGCCACCCAGGCGTCGCCGATGATCCCGCCCTGGTTGGCGACCCCGATCACCAGCGACCGCGCACCGGCGGCGCGCGCTTCGCCGGGCGAAAGCGTCGGCAGGCCGGCGCTGACCGAACAGGCACCGATGCCATATTCGCCGACGCAGCGATCGGCCGCCCAATCGGCGAGCCCGAAGGCCGTCTTGGCATAACCGGCCTCGGTCGTGTCGCCGAGGAACAGCAGATAAGGCTGCGGCAGGGTCAGGCTGTCGGCCAGCCTGCCGAGGGGCGCGTTCATAAGGCTCACTCCCAAATTCCTAGAAGGCTGCGCCGAGCGTGAAGCCGACGGTCCGCGGCCGGATGGGAGCGACCAGCACCGCAGTTCCCGGGCGCGCACCGAACGATCCGGCGCTCGTCAAAGCCAGACTGTTGGTCAGATTCTTGGCATAAACGGATAGGTTGAAGCGGTCGAACTGAATCCCCGCGCGCAAATCGACCACCGCCTGGCCGTCGATCGTCAATCGCCGTCCGAACGTCGTCTGATAGGCGTCGTCGAAATCGGTGAGTTGCTCGCTCGAGAGCCTGACACTACCGCCGACATAGGCCGTCAGATCGCCGCCGAGCGACCATTCATAGTCTGCCGACACATTGGCCGCCCATTCGGGCGCATAGGGCAACCTATCGCCGGCGAAGCCGCCATTGCCGGCCGGCAAATCCTGATCGAGCTTGGCGTCGTTATAAGCAAGATTCAGGACGACATCGAGCCCCCGCGCCGGTCGCAAGGTGGCGGTGATTTCTGCTCCCTTGCTGCTGGCGCTGTCCCCGTTACCGTCGGCGCTGACCGGACCGATCGCCGTGTCATAGGTCACCAGCACCTGAATATCGCGCCAGTCGAGATAATAGACCGATGCGTCGATCGCGAAGCTGCGATCCGACGTTTCGGTACGGAATCCCGCCTCATAGCTGACAAGCGTGTCCGCACGATATTGCGAAGGGAAATTGGGTCCAGCGCCCGGCGGCACGACATTGGGCCCACCGGGGCGATAGCCCTTTGCCACGCGGGCATAAAGCGTCGTGTTGTCATTGAGTTCGAAACGAGGCGCAACGGACCAGGTAAACACATTTTCCGACGATTTTCCGTTCACGACATCGGGGATGACGGTCGCACCGGAGAAAAACAGCAGCGATCCGTCGAGTACCTGGTTGGTTCGCTGTTTGTTGTGGCTGTAGCGCCCGCCCGCAGTGATATCGAAGCGCGGCGACAAATGCCAGGTCACGCTACCGAAACCCGCATATTCCTTGTATGTCGAATCGAGCTCGGCACTGAGGAAATTGGGGAAGGTAACGTCGGCACCGTTCGGTCCCGCCGGAAGCGTCAATGTCGGATCGATCGCTTCTCCGGTCGAAAGGACAAACGGAAGATATCGCTGAAACAGCCTGCCCTTCTCATGCGTGTAGTAGCCGCCGATGAGCCATTCGAAACTGTCATTGTCTGACGACTGGAGCCGCAGTTCCTGCGTGAACTTCTTTTGCCCGGCGAGTGCCGGGAATGTCGTACCAAGCGGAGGGACGCCCGGCCCCCCGTAAATTGCATCGGCGATGCCGGCGAGTTGATAGCTGGCATCGTAAATCTGGCGCTGGGTAAGCTTACCGTAACTGGTGACCGAGGTGAGCGAAACAGGTCCGAAATCCCAATCGACGACACCATTATAGAGTCGGTAATCGACATCATTCTGTTCGGGAAAAAACTCCGAACGGGTAAGGCGTCCTGCGGTCGACGCGCCGCTGTTGGGATCGGTCGCCAGCGGCTCCAGGGTTACGGGGTCGGCGTCGAACGTCCCCTGCGAGTTGGCTCGGATATTCTGCGCGATCGCCGTCAGCCGGACCGACAGCGCTTCGCTGGGCTTGAACAATAGCGATGCGCGCCCGCCGTAGCTTTCATAATCATTGGCATCGTCGCGATCGATGCCAACCGTGTCGATAAATCCGCCGACCTTGCGATAATATCCACTTGCCCGCAGCGCTATCGTGTCACCCAGCGGCACGTTGAGCACGCCATTCGCGTTCCATCCGGTGTCGCCGCCCTTGGTAATTTCGGCGCCACCCTGCGCGCGGCCTTCTAACGTTCCAAGCTTCGGCGCGACCGTCACGAATTTGAGCAGGCCGCCCAGTGAATTGGCTCCATAAAGCGTTCCCTGCGGCCCGCGAAGGATTTCGACCCGCTCGATATCGAATGTATCGATATCGCCAGCCAACACCGCGCCGTTACTTTGCCCGGTACTCGGGCCAAATGGCGTATCGTCGACATAGACGGCGGCGGTCGGGCTGGCGCCGCCGGTGTTGATCCCGCGAAGTACGATGCGGGTTTGGCCGGGATTGGCCTGCTGCAAACTAAGCCCGGGGACGAGCGCCGCATAGTCGACGAAACTCGTCGCCGCCTGTTGTTCGAGCCGCTCACCGCCGATAACCGAAATCGACTGCGGGATTTCCGCCAGTGTCTGTACGCGTTTTTGGGCAGTCACGACGATTTCATTCGGCGCTTCACTGTCCGCTGCCTCTTCGGCGTAAGCCGGCATCGCGGCCATCAGTGCGGCCATGCTTCCAGCGATCAAAAATCCTTGTTTCATCGTCTTACCCCCAGACTTGGGCGAGCAGGCGGCGGAAATTGCCACCGAGCACGGCCCGGATGTTGTCGTTCGAATAGTTGCGGCGAATGAGTTCTTCGGTGAGGTCGAAGACCTTCAGCGGATGGTCGAAACCGTCGATGTCGATCTTGTCGCGAAAGGCGTAGCTGCCCTTGTAGCTGCCCTTGAGCGCGGCATATTCCGCCGGGGCCATGTCGTCATAACCGTGCAGGTCAGCGTCCGAACCGATACCGACATGATCGACGCCGACCAGCTTTGCGACATGGTCGATATGATCGGCCATATGCCCGACATTGGTCGGATCGCTGGTGCGGACGAACATGCGCACGCCGGTGATTCCCATCACCCCGCCCTTTGCCGCCAGCGCCTTGATCGCTGCGTCGGTCTTCACACGAGGATGATCGACGAGCGCGCGCGCATTGCTGTGCGTGATCGCGATCGGCCCCTTGGCAATCTCGATCGCGTCCAATGTCGTCTTGTCGCCGCAATGCGACACGTCGATCAGCATGCGCTGCTTTTCCATCTCGGCGATGATCGCGGCACCATAGTCGCTGACCCCGCCGTCGATGCGCTCGGTGCTGCCCGAGCCGATCAGATTCTGGCTGTTGTAGGTGAGCTGGGCGCAGCGCAGGCCAAGACGGCGGAACAGCGCGACATCCTCGATCTTTTCGAAATGCTCGGCATTCTGGATGCCCATGATGACCGCCGCCTTGCGGTCGGCCTTGGCGCGGTCGAGATCCGACACGCCGTCGACGAGCGTGAAGACATGGCTGTTGCGTCCTGCGAAGCCCTGCCAGGCGGCGAGATATTCGAGTGCCTGCGCTTTCGCATCGGGACCGCCAAGACCGTAGGCATTGTGAAAGCCGGTGATACCCGACGCCCGGAATTCGGCCGCCTCGGCGTCGGTCAGTCGGTGCGCGACATAATTGGGGTCCAGCGTGATCTTGAGCGGCGCCAGCATGTCGATGACAAGCGACGAGGCGATGAGGTCGACCGCGCGGCGCGAATAGGTTTTCGCCGGCGCGGCCGCGAAAGCGAAGGCCCCGCGGTTCACCATCGGCGCGGACAAAGCGACCCCGACCGCGCCCGCGAGTGCCGCGCGGCGCGTCATCGGGAATGACGACGTCATTCCATCCTCCCTCAATGAAATCTCAATTCAAAGACTATTGTCCTAATCGGAAAATTGTCAACCCGTTTAGGACATCATATTGTCACGAACCCCAAATTTCTGGCGGGCAATGGATCATCCCGCCGCGATATTCGACACCCGGCACGCGGTCGCGCGCGAGGAAGGTCGGTCCGTCGAGGTCGACAATGTCGCAGAGTTGGCCGACCAGATAGGATGGCGCCATCGACAGGCTGCTGCCCATCATGTTGCCGACCATCACGTCGAGCCCCAGCGTCTTCGCCTGTCGCGCGATTGCGAGGCCTTCGGTCAGGCCGCCGCATTTATCGAGCTTGATATTGACGATATCGAAGCGCCCGACGAGCGACGCGGTGTCGGCGAGCGAAAGCGCGCTTTCGTCGGCGGCGAAAGGCAGCGGCCGCTTCAATCCATCGAGATCGCCCTCGCGCCCGCGCTTCAGCGGCTGCTCGAGCTGAGCGATGCGGGTCGACACCAGCGCCGGCAATAGTTCGGCGAGCGTGTCGACCTGATAGCCCTGATTGGCATCGACGCCGATCCAGGCATCGGGCCGTGCGGCGCGGATCGCGACGACGCGCGCGATATCGTCGGCCAGATCGCCGGTCAGCTTGAC
>JAFAED010000241.1 GCA_023424275.1 Pseudomonadota bacterium
CCGCCGTTCCAGATGTGGGTGACGCCGCGCCGCCTTCCGCATCTTGTCTTTGTCGGTACCAGTTCGATCCTGTTCGCGGCGATCAATTGGATGAAGGTGCCCGCCTATATTGCGCTCGGCGCCTTCCCGCACGAGGTGCTCGTCGCCGCAGCGCTGCTGATGCCGCTAGCGATCGTCTCGACCCTGCTCACCGTGCGCTGGCTGAAACGGATCGATGGCGCGCGTTTCTATGTTATCATCTATCTGTTGATGGTCCTGCTTGGCGCCAAGCTGGTGTGGGACGGGCTCGCGGGCTGACGCTGGAGGCGGATCGATGGTGCAGGCACGGTGGAACGGCGCGGTGATCGCCGATAGCGACGATATAGTGGTGGTCGAGGGCAATCATTATTTTCCGCGCGATGCGGTCGACGCGGGCGTGCTGTCGGACAGCGCGACGACGAGCATCTGTCCGTGGAAGGGGCTGGCGCATTATCACCATGTCACCGTCGATGGACAGGTGAACAGCGACGCCGCCTGGTATTATCCCGACCCCAAAGAGGCGGCAGAGGCGATCCGCGACCGCATCGCCTTCTGGAAGGGTGTCGAGGTCGGCTGACGCTTTGCCCATGACGAATGCGATCCAGATTCTCGTCGATGCCGACGCCTGTCCGGTGAAGGACGAGATTTACCGCGTCGCGTGGCGGCACGAGGTGCCGGTGAAGGTCGTGAGCAACAGCCGGCTGCGCGTCCCCGAGCACCCGTTGATCGAGCGGGTTGTCGTCTCGGATGGGTTCGATGCCGCCGACGACTGGATTGCCGAGGCGGCGAATGCCCGGAGTATCGTCGTTACCGCCGATATCCTGCTCGCGGATCGGGCGTTGAAGGCGGGGGCGAGCGTGCTCGGCCCGAACGGCAAGCCCTTCACCATGGCGTCGATCGGCCCCGCGATCGCGACGCGTGCGATCATGGCTGACCTGCGTTCCGGAATGGGCGACAGGATTGGCGGTCCGCCGCCCTTTTCGAAGGCCGATCGCTCGCAATTCCTGCAGGCGCTCGACGCGGCGTTGGTCCGATTGACGCGCGGATAGATTTTTCTTTCGTTTCTTTTCAGTGCTTTGTGAAATTTATTCGCGCCAGTGACGGGGATCACGGCCGCATGCGCGGCGGCGCGGCATAAGCCGGTCATCGGGAACGCCCCGAGCTCCATTCGAAGATATCGACCGATTTGAAAAGGAAATGACCATGACCAAGAAGCTGATCCTCGCCCCCGTACTCGCGCTTACCGTCCTCGCTTCGGCGACCCCCGCGATGGCGCAGTCGGCACAGCCCGCGCAGGGCGGCATGTCACTGAGCGCCGGCCCGGTGCACTATCTGATCGGCCTGCTGCTCCCCGCGGTGCAGAAGGTCCGCGAAGCCGCGGCACGTTAATCTCCGGATTTTCGTCTCCGCTCCGGCCCACCACGCCGGGGCGGAACCACAGCCCTCCCGCCCCTGCGACCCAGGCGGGAGGGCTGACTATTTTCCGGGCGTTGCGCCAGTCAATTCCCCGCGCGGCGG
This sequence comes from Pseudomonadota bacterium, assembly GCA_023424275.1. Taxonomy (GTDB): domain Bacteria; phylum Pseudomonadota; class Alphaproteobacteria; order Sphingomonadales; family Sphingomonadaceae; genus Sphingopyxis. The sequence goes on from JAFAED010000241.1 coordinate 1,537, forward strand.
TGGGTGACGAAGGCGAGCAGCAGCACGACCGAGATCAGCCCGACGAGCATGCCCGCGGTCGTCGTCACCATCGTGATCGATCCTGCCGGATCGTTCGAATTCCACGCTCCGCTTTGTGTGCGGTCGATCATCCACCAGGCGCCGGCAACGACGATGAGGTCGAGCAGGACGAGCCCGAGCAGGGCGCGCGTCGATTTTTTCATGGATCAATTCCTCCCCCGTTTCTTTTCTGTGGGCGAGCCTAACAGGATATTGGGCGGAGGCCATGGGAAATCGCGGCGCGGCTTGACCGTACGGCGCGACCGCGACATCCTTCACATATGTCCCGGCTGTACACGAGCTTTGCCGATTTCTGGCCCTTTTACCTGCGCGAGCATAGCAAGGCGTCGACGCGGGCGCTGCATTATGTCGGGACGAGCCTGGTCGTGCTGATCGCGATTGCGGCCGTGCTGAGCGGGCGTTGGGGCTGGTTGATCGCCTTGCCGGTCGCGGGTTATTTCTTCGCGTGGATCGCGCATTTCGGGGTCGAGAAGAACCGGCCGGCTACGTTCACCTATCCACTGTGGAGCCTTGCCGCCGATTTCAAAATGTGGGCGATGTGGCTGACGGGGCGGCTGGGCCCCGAACTCGACCGGGCTGGGGTCGTACGGGAAAATCGATCAGACTGACCTAAAGCTATATCTGGCACTTATTGCGAATCATTCTTAACTTGCTGCTTCGTCCCTCGGAGAAGCATCATGCCCCTCGATCTGATCAAGACCTTCACCTATCTTTCGATCCACCTGACGATCGGATTCAGCGTCGCTTATGTGATGACCGGATCGGTCGCGTTGGCGGGCGGGATCGCGATCATCGAGCCGTGCATCAACGCCGTCGCTTTCTTCTTTCACGAAAAGGCGTGGAAGCGGGTCGGCGCGCGCCGCAGCGTCGCCTGACCGAAGGATGAGGGCGACCATACTTTTGTCGGGATAGCCCGACGGCTGCCATGGTGTAGAATGCGCAACAGATTCACCCCGGCAAGGAGACAGAAGCATGACGACCAACCGCGCATCGGCCCGTTACGAAGGGTTCGGCAAGGACGGCAAGGGATCGATCACGACCAAGTCGGGAGTTCTGAACGCGCAGCCCTATGGTTTCGGCACGCGCTTCGAGGGTCAGCCGGGGACGAACCCCGAGGAACTGATCGCCGCCGCGCATGCGGCCTGTTTCACGATGGCGCTGTCGTTCGGGCTCGCCCGTGCGGGTTATAATGGCGACACGCTGGAAA
>JAFAED010000259.1 GCA_023424275.1 Pseudomonadota bacterium
GTCTTGTGGTTGCGGCGCAATTCCCGCGCCCGTGCATCACGCCCCGTCGCGCAACGTCGGATCGAGGGGTGATCGAGACGATGTTACGCCGAGGTCAAATCGTCGGTGCCGAAATCGTCGAAAACCAGGATCAGCGAATCGCCTCGCGAAATGCCTGTCATGGCTGACTCGTCTTCCATCAGCATCGCGCCATATTTTCCGACAGTCCTCCCGCCGACCGAAATGCTGCCGTCCAATACCGTGATGTAGCTCTTGCTCCCGCTAAGCGAGATCGACCAAGGCCCCGCGCCCAGTCGAAGAAGCCTGACGCTTACGGGGATGTCCCATCGCAGATTATGACTGCCATCGAAGCCATCTGCGGCAATCCAGTCGCTGTTCGACAGATCGCCCACTATCCCGCGATATTTGGGTCGATAATCTGCCTCGGGAGCGGTGAGCCATAGGACGGTATATTGCGCTTGCTGTCCCGCCGCCGAGCGAACGGCAAACTCGGTACCGAGGCCGGTCGCAATCGACGCAATTTCGTTCGGCCCGACAGCGACAGATTTACCATCGTCCTTTTCAAGGAAGATGGCTCCCTCGCGCACGATGAACAGGACTTCGGTCGCAGAATGGAAACTCGAAGAAGGTTCCTTGTTCGCCGCCAACAGGTTGTGGTTCAGGACACGTAGCCTCCCCCAGTTGAGGAAATTGGCATCCTGATATCCCGCAAAGCAGAAATGATGGTGGGCTTCCAGAACGGGCGTATGGGTCCAGCCCAGTTCCGAGACTGGCCGGTGCTGGATCATGAGATCGATGTGCGCCGAAGCACCCTGACGATCACGAGGTTCTCCGCTGTCATTTGAGGTGATCACCAATCCTTGGCTTCTCGTCGAATAGTGCTGCCAAGCCATGGTAGAGCTTGTCGTGACACACGAGTTTGCTCACCGCATCGGCAATGATCGCGGTCAGAAATAGCGGCACGATCATCCCGCGACTGGCGGTGGCCTCCATCATGATGATGACGGCCGTAAGCGGCGCCCGCACGACCCCGACAAAATAGCCGACCATGCCGAGCAGCACGATGGCGCCAGGAGGATAGGCCGGGAAGCATTGGGAAAGGAGCTGACCGAACCCTGCCCCGACCGCCAGCGACGGTGCGAAAATTCCGCCGGGCACGCCTGAAATTGCCGTCGCGGCGGTCGCCGCCAGCTTGGCGGGCCCGAACCACATCGGAGCCTCGCCATAGCCCTCGATCAACAGCCTCGTGGTCTCGTAGCCGGTTCCCCAGCTAGACCCTCCGGTGACCACGCCGAGGATCGCAACGACGATCCCGCACAGGGCGGCCGTGCGCACGGGTCTGTTCCTCGCCGCAGTGGGGAGCCTGCCCTCGCCTCTTGCGAAAGCCAGCATGCCTCGCGAAAACAGCCCGCCAACCGCGCCCCCCGTCACGCCGGCGACCGGAGGCACCAACAGCATGCCCGAGACGCCGAGCGTCTGCCGCATCGCACCGAAATAGACATAGTCGCCGGCGAACGCGAGACTGACGAGACCAGCGACGACAACCGCGCCCATGACCAGGATCGCAACCCGCTGTTCGAAAGCCGCCGCCAGTTCCTCGATAGCGAAGGCGACACCGGCAAGCGGCGTGTTGAATGCCGCTGCCACACCGGCCGCGCCGCCCGCGATAAGAACTCCGGAGGTTAGGGGAACGCGCAGGAAACGGTGGAAAGCAACCATGATGGCGGCGCTGACCTGAACCGTGGGGCCCTCCCGGCCCACGCCGGCACCGACCATCAGCAAGGCCGTTGTCAGCAGGAGCTTGATCAGGGCGACAGGAAGCGAAAGCAGCGATTGCGCCAGTTCGGGTCGCCGCCCCGCAGCCATCACCTGCGGGATGCCCGATCCCTTCGCCCCCGGCGCCCAGCGCCGGGTTATGGCTATAGCCGCCGCAAAGCCTATCGGCGTCAAGACCAGAGGGGCATATTCGAAGCGAAGCTGGAAGCTTCGAAAGATATGCTGCGCGCGGTCGCCAGTCCAGGCAAATGCTATCGCGACCAACCCAATGACGACGGCACCGGCAAAGGTTGCGAGACGCCGCTTTGCGAGGTCCACCTGGACATCGAACGCAGGAAACGAACGCTTCGCTGCTTCGAGATATTTACGCGGCTTCAATGGCGGCATCCTGCCAATGGATCGAATTTCTGGGCGAGTCCCGGGTCGACGGGTTTTCCATGAACGATCCATCAACGTGGCGGCAAGCCTTTTCCGGGTCTCGCTCTAACAGGGGTTTCGCAAATATTCGGCTGTCAGGATGCAGCCGCATCAATAAGAAGGCTCGATGTTTTCCATCGACTCGCTCCTCATCAAAATTGCGCTGATCGGCATCCTCGGTATTGGCGCCCAATGGATTGCGTGGCGCACCGGCAGGCCTGCCATCGCGCTGATGCTGATTGCCGGAATTGTCGCGGGACCGATCTTCGGAATATTGGATCCGGAGCAGGATTTCGGAGCGCTCCGCGAACCCATTGTGAAACTCGCCGTCGCGGTCATCCTGTTCGAGGGCGGCCTCAGCCTGAAGTTCCGGGAATTGCGACAGGCCGGAATCGCGGTTTTCATGCTCGTCTTTCTGGGCGTGCCGATCGGCTGGGGGCTTGGAACGCTGGCGGCCCACTATGCCGCCGGTCTGCCGTGGGAGCTTGCGGCACTGTTCGGAGGTATCATGGTGGTGACCGGCCCGACGGTCATCATTCCCTTGCTCCGGTCGCTCAACATCGCGCCGCGCGTGAAGCATATGCTGAAATGGGAAGCGATCGTGAACGATCCGATCGGCGCCCTGCTCGCGGTCGGGGTCTATAGTTATATCACACATGGCGGGGCGGAGGCGAACAGCACCGCGATCGTCATCGACGTCGTCGCAGCAAGCATGCTCGCCATATTGATGGGGACGCTCGCGGGGTTTGCGCTGACCTGGGCTTTCCCACGCGGCTGGGTCCCCGAATATCTGAAGGCGCCGGTGTTGCTCACGACGGTCATCGGCATGTTCGTGCTCTCCGACCTCGTGATGCACGAGACCGGTCTCATCACCGTGACGGTAATGGGCGTCGTGATGGCAAACCGCGAGACCTATTCGAGCCGCGCGCTGCTGCGCTTCAAGGAGGATCTGACCGTCATTCTCGTCTCGGGCGTCTTCGTGCTGCTTTCGGCGACACTCGACTGGGAGGTGGTGCGTAATTTCGAGTTCCGCTTCCTTGCCTTCCTCATCCTGCTCCTCTTTGTTGTCCGGCCGCTGACGATCATGCTTGCGCTGCTGCCGACACGCATCCCGCTCAAGGAGCGGCTGTTCGTCGCGTGGATCGCGCCGCGCGGTATCGTCGCGGTCGCGGTCACGGGTCTCTTCGCGCTCCGCCTCACCGATTATGGCGTCGCGGGCGCGAACGCGTTGGTACCGCTCGGCTTTGGCGTCGTGATTGCCACAATCTTTGCGCATGGCTTCACGGCCGCGCATTTTGCGCGCTGGCTCGGTCTCGATCGCGGCAAGGGGGACGGCGTGCTTCTCGTCGGGGCGAACAGCTGGACGGTCGCCTTTGCCGAATTCATCAAGGCGCAGGGCAAGGAGGTCCTGATCGCCGACCCGAGCAAGTTCGCGCTGCGGAGCGCGCGCCGCGCCGATATTGCCGTCTACGAAGGCGATATCCTGGATGAAGCGCACGACGATGTGGTGGACATGGGGCAGTATCAGCAGCTGATCGCAGCGACCGACAATGACAGCTATAATGCGCTGGTCTGCACCGAACTCGCACCCGAAATCGGTCACAACCGGGTCAGCCGCGCCACGGGCGAAAGCCGCGCTGCGACCAAGCGGCGCGGCCGCATCTTCACGCTGGCAGGAACGCCGATCGAGGAACTGCTGGACCGGCTCCAGTCGGGTTGGACCTTCGGACGCACGCGCATCACCGAGAAATTCACTTACGAGCAATTCGTCGCGCGGATGAAGGCAAACGGCGGCGACAGCCTGCTCGTCGTCCGTCCTTCCGGCGAAATGGCGATCTTCTCGACCGATCATCGTCCCTCGGTCGGACCCGAGGATATCGTCTGGACCTTCGTTCCGCCCGAGCCGGTCACGCGCAGCTAGGGTCCTGACCCTAGGCTCCAGCCTCGGACGACGGCGCGAATGGGTCATCATGCAGCGATTTCCCGGCGGTTTCCGGCATGAAATAGAGCGCGACCAACCCGACTACGCACGCCGCCATCATATAAAAGGCCGGCATCAGCATATTGCCGGTCGCCGAAATCAGCGCGCTGCCGATCGCGGGTGCGGTGCCGCCGAAGATCGAAGTCGAGATATTATAAGCGATCGCGAAGCCCGCGAAGCGCACCGCAGTCGGAAACAGCGCCGGAAAGGTCGCCGAGATCGTCGCAAGTTGCGGCACATAGAGCAGCCCCAGGGCCATGAAGCCGATCACCGCGCCGGCGAACCCCGTCCCGATCAGCATGTAGAGCGGCAC
>JAFAED010000273.1 GCA_023424275.1 Pseudomonadota bacterium
TGATTATACTGTGCCTTCGCCTGTGGCGGCTAACTGGTTCGGACAGGTTGATGCACCCTCGAAGAAGCTCGTCTGGCTCGAACATTCGGCGCATATGCCGATGGTCGAGGAGCCGGGGCATTTCTTCGCCGCGTTGCTTCAGGATGTGCTGCCGCTGACGAAAGATCCCAAATGACCGCCTATCTCGCGCCGATCGGCCTGCTGTTCGTCTCGAACATCTTCATGACCTTCGCCTGGTACGGACAGCTTGGCGCGGTATCGCGCCCGGTCTGGCTGGCGGTGCTCATCGCGTGGGGAATCGCCTTTTTCGAATATTGCCTCGTCATCCCCGCAAACCGCATCGGCTACGGCGTTTACAGCGCTGCCGAACTCAAGACCTTGCAAGAAGTGATAACCCTGATCATATTCGCCGGGTTCGCGGTCTTCTGGCTCGGTGAGAAGCTGACCCTGAACCATCTCGTCGGCTTCGGACTGATTGCGGCGGGGGCGTTTTTCATTTTCAAGGGACCGATTGCGGTCTGACAGGATTTTACAGCGACATGGAAACCCGTGCCGGCGATCCCGGAGCCTTTGCCCACTTCGATCTCACGAGCGTCCCCTCTCCCGCCTTCGTCGTCGATGCCGCCAAGGTGCGCGCCAACCTGTCGGTGCTGCGCCATATCGGCGACGCGTCGGGCGCGCGCGTGCTCGCCGCGCTCAAGGCCTTTTCGATGTGGTCGCTTGGTTCCACCGTAACCAGCTATCTCGACGGCGTCTGCGCCTCGGGCCTCTACGAAGCCCGGCTCGGCCGCGGCGAATATGGCGGCGAGGTTGCGACCTATTGCGCGGGCTATAAGGAAGCCGACCTGCCCGAAATCGCGGCGCTTTCCGATCACCTGATCTTCAACTCGCCCGGCCAGATCACGCGCTTCCGGCCGTTGCTCGACGAATTGCGCGCCAAGGGCGAAAGCTTCGACATTGGCCTGCGCATCAACCCGATGCACAGCGAGGGCGAGGTGCCGAAATATGATCCCGCTGCGCCGTGCAGCCGCCTCGGCTTCCCGATCAGCCAATTGCTGCCCGAACATATGGAGGGCGTCGACGGCATCCATATGCACAGCCTGTGCGAACAGGATTTCCCGCCGCTCCAGCGAACATGGGACGCGGTCCAGCCGATGCTGCGGCCCTTCTTCAACCAGCTCAAATGGATCAATTTCGGCGGCGGGCATCATGTCACGCGGGCCGATTATCAGGTCGACGATCTGATCGCCTTCCTCAAGCAGGTACGCGCGGCAACCAACTGCGATGTGATGATCGAACCCGGCGAGGCGATCGCGCTCGACGCCGGCATCCTCGTCGGCGAAGTCCTCGACCTGTTCGACAATGGCATGCCCATCGGCATCACCGATATTTCGGCGACCTGCCATATGCCCGACGTGATCGAGGCGCCGTACCGGCCCGCGATGCTGGGCGAAGGCAGCGACGGTATGGCGACGCGCCTCGGTGGTCCGTCATGCCTCGCGGGCGATGTCATCGGCGACTATCGCCTGCCCGGCGGCGCGCGCATCGGCCAGCGCTTCGCCTTCCTCGATCAGGCGCATTATTCGATGGTCAAGACGAACACCTTCAACGGCGTTCCGTTGCCGTCGATCTGGCTGTGGGACAGCGAGATCGACGAACTCAAGCTGATCCGCGAATTCGGCTACGAGGACTTCAAGACGCGGCTGGGCTGATCGGGCAATGCCGGATCCGTTGGACATGACCGGACTTTGGACGGGACAATATCGCTATCCCGAACCCTGGGTTCCGCCGACGGGATTTGTCGCGACGATCAACGACAACGCAGGTTCGTTGTCGGGAACGACGACAGAAGCCTCCGAATTGATCGACGGTGACGAGCGCGCCGACATTCGCGGCACGCGAAACGGCACTGCGGTGGACTTTCACAAATATTATGACGGCGACGGGGCCTATGGCCATTCGGTGACCTACGACGGCGTGCTGAGCAGCGACGGTCAGCAGGTCGAGGGCCGCTGGGCAATCGACGACTATTCGGGCACCTTCGTCATGTACCGCAAGCTGGAGTCGTTCGAGAATGAACAACTCGCAGAGTCCGGAGAGGTCGGCGTCACCGTCCAGACATCGCTGGGCTGACGCAGGGTCAGAAATGCGAGCCGTTGAAGATCAGCGCGACCGGACGGCCGCGCTGATCGGTCGCGGCCAGCGCGTTCCAGACGTCCTCGCATTCGAATCCGCAACCGATCTCGCGCTCTTCGTGGCGCGCGGTGATCTTGTATTGCCCCGCCGCCGCCTGGCGGCAGCCGTTCGCCGTCCGCGCCTTGGCAAAGGCGGCGTTGCGGACGCTGGCCTTGCCCTTGGCCGGGATCGCCTTCACCGCAGCGCGCGCGCCGTCGACCGTCGTGCAGCTATAGACCGCGCTCATCGTCGCCGGATTGTAATCCAGCAGGCCGCCGGGCACGAATTCGGATAGCCAGCGTTCGAAATCGGTCCGCGGATGCCGGTTGTTGCCGGTCTCGTCGACGATCCCGACCAGCTTGACCCCGCCCGCATTCGTCCCGCGATAGACGATATAGGTCTCGTTCGCCCTCGCCAGCGCCAGCGTCCGCCGCGCGACCACCTCGCGGATCGTAATCACAGACTCCGTCTCGGGGCCGCCCTGCCGGCACCCGGTGGCAGCCAGCCCCTTGAAGAACAGGCTGGTGTCGATCCCATGATTGCGCGGCGCAGGCTGGACGCCATAATAGCTGTCCAGCATCTCGCGCGCCGCAGCCTCGCCCGGGCAAATGACGGTCGAAAAATCGCTCTGGATGTCGGTTTTCAGCGGCAACGGCTCGTTCGTCGCCTGTGCCGCCACCATCAATGCCAAGACCGTCAAGCTCATCGGAAACCTCTTTTTGCTTCGATGACAGGACCTTAACGTCGGGACGAAGGACAGGTCAACCGGCGCCGACGCTCATTTCCGCCAGCGCTTGATGGATATCGCTGACCACCACCGACCCCTCGCCGACCGACGATGCAACGCGTTTGACCGACCCCTTGCGCACGTCGCCGACGGCATAGATGCGCGGCCAGCTCGTCTCAAAGCGGCTCGGCATGCGGTCGAGCGACCAGCCCGCCTTGACCAATTCCAACGGCGCGATATCGGTCCCGGTCTTCACAAAGCCACGTTCGTCGCACACCATTTCCTTGGGCAACCAGGTCGTGTTGGGACTTGCGCCAAGGAAGAGGAACAGGAAGCCGCAATCGCAATGCGCTTCCTCGCCCGTCTCGCGGCAGCGATAGGTCAGGCCGACAAGCCGGTCCTCGCCATGCAGCGCGACGACATCGGTCGATCCGATGATCTCGATATTCGGATGTTCCTCCAGCCGCTTGAC
>JAFAED010000307.1 GCA_023424275.1 Pseudomonadota bacterium
ACATAGGTAGCGACCAGCGAGCGGGTCATCGTCGCGAGCGAGAAGAAGGCCGCGCTGAGAATAAACAAAGTCGGGACGCTCAGCGCCAGAAAGCTCAGGAAATATGTGCCGACATGTATCGGCCCAACCGTCTCCGGATCAACGCACGGGAAGGCGACCGCGAGCAGGAGGCCGAGCGGCACGCTGAGATAGGCGGCGCAGGTTGCAAGAAACCCGCCCGCGAAGCGCCCGAAGAGATAGTTGAACTTCGAAAGCGGGGTCGCGTGAATGATCGGACCGAAGCCGGTTTCCGTGTCGCGGAGCACCACGGTCGAGACGAAGGCGGTGACCATGAAAACCGCAAAAATCGTCCAGACCATGCTGTTGACCGCGACGGCGAGCGGCGCGTTGCGAAAGACCTGACCGCCCCACGCAATGCGAATGTCGTCCGATGCAATCGACGCATAGGCGAGGATGGCGAAGATAAGGCTCGTTCCCCAGAAGACGGGCGAGCGAAGTTGGTAGCGCAGCTCGAACGCCGCGACGTGCCGGAACATGCCCATCGGTTCAGGCCGCCCGGCGCAGCGGCAGGAGCGTCGAGAAGTAGACATCCTCAAGGTCGCCCGGGATCGGCACAAAGCCGTTGCCAGGATCGACGTCGGCGAGCGCGTGAATGACCGTGCGGCCGCCCGACAGCCGCGTGGTAATCACGTCATAGTCGCGGCGATGGCCCTCGAGCGCGTCCTTGTCGATCGTCTTGGTCCAGACGCGCCCGTTCATCCCGGCGACGAGATCGTCGGGCTTTCCCGTCCGGATAATCCGCCCGCTCGCGATAATCGCGGTATTCTGGCAAAGGTCGGCAATGTCCTGCACGATATGGGTCGAGAAGATCACGACGACCTTCTCCGAAATCTCGGCCAGCAGGTTGAGGAAGCGATTGCTTTCTTCGGGATCGAGGCCCGCGGTAGGCTCATCGACGATGACAAGGCGTGGCTGGCCGATCAGCGCCTGCGCTATGCCGAAACGCTGCCGCATGCCGCCCGAGAAGCCAGCGATCGCCTTGTCGCGCACCTGCCAGAGATTGACCTGATTCAGCAGCGCCTCGACCACCGCGCGGCGCTCGCTGCGCTGGCCGTAGCCTTTGAGTACGGCAAGATGGTCGAGCATGTCATAGGCCGAGACGCGAGGATAGACGCCGAAGTCCTGCGGCAGATAGCCGAGCGTCCGGCGAAGCGCACCCGGATCGGCAATGACATCGATCTCGCCGAAATGGATCGAACCCGAAGTCGGGACCTGCAGCGTCGAGATCGTCCGCATCAGCGTCGACTTGCCCGCACCATTGGGGCCGAGAAGCCCGAACATGCCGGGCGGGATATCGAGCGTGAGGCCGTCGAGCGCACGGGTGCCGTTGGGATAAATGTGAATGAGATTTTCGATTTTGAGCATCGGACTTCCTGTAGATTCTCGAAGGTCAATCAGCGTTCGGATGCCGCCAGCACCCGAGATTAGCCATATTTGTTGGCGCTTTCCGCCGCGGTGCTGTCAGCTTCCTGTACCCGCCGCGGCTATCTTCTCGTCATCCTCGGTGGTGCCGCCGCTGATGCCGATCCCGCCGATGACACGCTCGCCGCGCAGCAGCGGTACCCCGCCGCCGATCACGGAAATTTCGGGAACCGATAGGAACGACGGCTTGCCGCCGTCGGTGGCTTTTTCGAGGATCGAAGTCGGCACGCCGGTCGCGGCGGCTGTGACCGCCTTTTTCTCGGCAAGCGCGAGATTGACGAACGAAACTCCGTCCATGCGTTCGAGCAGGATCACCCGCCCCTCGCGATTGACGATGACGATCGCGACGTGAAGCTTCTTCTCGGCAGCAGCGCGCTCGGCGCGCCCGGCCACTGCTTTTGCTTCGGCGAGCGTCAGTATGGGAGCCGAAGGCGGGTCGCCGCGGATGGGGTTGGTCGCGAGCGCGCCGACGAGCAGCGCCCCCGAAGTTCTTGACCAGAGAGTTTTCATCGTCAGCTTCCTCAATGAAAGGATTTGCGCGTGGGCGCAGGCTTTTCGACCGCCGGGGGAGCGACGGGCGCGGCGAGATAGGCGTGGATGTCGCGTGCGTCGGCCGGGGTCAGCACATCCTTGAATGAGGCCATGCCCGCGTAGGAGAAGGCCCCGTCGATCACGATATTGTCGAATGCCGCGTGCGTCTCGGGCGGCATCTTCCAGAGGTTCGGATAGCCACCCGATTCGGTGTGATCACCGTGGCAGCGCGCGCAATTCTCGCCGTAGAGCGCTCCCCCGCGCGCGACCTGTGTCGCGCTGCCGCGATATTGCGCCGGAGCGGCGAGGAGCGGAAGGTTCGGACGCGGAGCGGCCAGCTTCACCGGCGTCCCGCCGAGCTTGAAAACGATCAGGCGCGGATCGTTCACCCGCTCCTTCGCCGCCCAGCCGGGGAGAAAATAGGCGTTGAACGCGCCGCCGAAGCCGGCCGGAACCGCGATATACTGCTCGCCGTCCACTTCATAGGACATCGGTGCCGCCATGATCCCGGTGCCGGTATTGATCCGGCGCAGCACCGCGCCATTCTTTCCGTCATAGACGGTCAGGAACCCGTCTGCCGAGCCCTGGATCACGAGACCGCTCGCCGTCGTCATGACGCCGCCGCTCCAGAACGGCATGACCTTCGACGTCCAGACGATCTTGCCGGTCTTGGGGTCGAATGCCTTCAGCACCTGCTCGAATTTCGGCTTCGGCTGTCCTGCAATCAGTTTGGCAACCGCGGGGTCGTTCAGGTCGCCGAGCGCCGGGAGTCCGGTCTGGACGCCCTGCGTGACGCTGTAAGGCCGGTAGGGCTGTTCGGCGACCGCGAAGGTCATCGCGGCCTCGAGGACCGGGATATACACAAGTCCGGTCTTCTCGCTGTACGACATCGGCGGCCAATTATGTCCGCCCGCTTCCGACGGCCAGACGAGTTTCGTCTCTTTCGAGAAGTCCGATTGCGCCGTGATGACGGGACGCCCCGTCTTGAGATCGACGCGCTCGGCCCAGGTCACCGTCGTATATTTCTCGGCCGACAAAAGCTCGCCGGAGACGCGGTCGAGGACGTAGAAGAAGCCGTTCTTCGGTGCCTGCATGATCACCTTGCGCGGCTTCCCGCCGAACTCGATGTCGGCAAGGATCATGTTCTGCGTCGCGGTGTAATCCCAGCTGTCGCTAGGCGTGGTCTGGTAATGCCACTTCTTGCGGCCGGTATCGGCATCGATCGCGACGATCGACGACAGATAGAGATTGTCGCCGCCTGCGGGGCTGCGCAGCCAGATCGGGTGCGGGCTTCCGTTGCCGGTGCCGACATAGACGATGTTGGTATCGGGGTCGTAGACGATCGAGTCCCACGCCGTGCCGCCGCCGCCCAGATCCCAGCGCGACTTCGGATCCCAGGTCTTGCGCGCCTCGGTCACTTCGGGATGCTCATCGGGGCCGGCGGCCGGATCGCCGGGTACGATGAAGAAGCGCCAGGCGAGCTTGCCCGTCTTCTTGTCGAACGCGCTGGCATAGCCGCGCACGCCCATTTCGGCGCCGCCATTGCCGATCACCACATTGCGCCCGGCGACGCGCGGCGCGCCAGTGATCGCATAGCTGCGGGTCCGGTCGGTGATCGTGTCGGTCTTCCAGAGCTGTTTGCCGGTCTTCGCATCGACGGCCGCCAGATAGCCGTCGAGCGACGCGACATAGACGACGCCATCGTCGATCGCGACGCCGCGGTTCACCGCGTCGCAGCAGGTACGCCTTGCGAACTGACCATCGACTTCGGGATCGTAGACCCAAAGCTGCTTCCCGGTCTTGGCGTCTAGCGCATAGACGACGCTCCACGGGCCCGTCGTATACATGACGCCATCGACGACGATCGGCGTCGCCTCGACCCCGCGATTGGTGCGGCCGCGGACGACGAAATCATTGAATTCCCACGCTACCCCGAGATCGCCGACGTTGGACGCATCCACTTGGGAGGCCGGATAATAATAGGCGGTCTCGCGCATCCACACGCTGCCGGCCTCGCCGCCACCACCACATGCCGCGAGCGTCAGCGCCACCACACCCAGGAAAAAACTGCGCACGCCCATCATTCTCGTCCCCCTGCCCGGCTCGCGCCAGCGCATGTTTTAGCCGGACGGCGTAGCGCGGAGCACCTGCCAGCGACGCTCGTCCTATCGGGCATCAATGGGTGACGAACGCCAGGGCGTGCAACGCAGTAAAGCTCGCGCAGAGC
>JAFAED010000392.1 GCA_023424275.1 Pseudomonadota bacterium
CGCCTGTACGACGCCGACGATATCGTCGACCGATCCGCGCGCAACCGGCAGGCGGCTGTGCGGGGTTTCGAGCAATTTGTCGCGCACGCCGCGCGCATCGAGCGAAATGTCGATCCAGTCGACGTCCTTGCGCGGTGTCATCACTTCGCGCACCGGCCGGTCGGCGAGGCGCACGACGCCCGAAATGATCGCGCGTTCGCTTTCCTCGATCACCCCCGACTTCGATGCTTCGGCGACGATCAGGTGCAATTCCTCGGCGGTGACCCGGTCTTCCGATTCGCGGTTGAGGCCGAGCAGGCGAAAGACGAGCCCCGAACTATTGTCGAGCAGCCAGACCAGCGGTGCCGCAATCCGCGACAGCCAGTACATCGGCACCGCCATGAAGATGGCGATCCGCTCGGGCGAACGCAGCGCGAACTGCTTCGGGACCAGCTCGCCCGCGATCAGCGAGAAATAGGTGGTGAGCGCGATGACCACGGCAAAGCCCGCAGCCTCGGCGGTCTCGGCATCGAGGCTCAGCAGGGCGGCAAGCCGGTCGGCCACCGGCTGCCCGAGGCTCGCGCCCGAATAGGCGCCGGTCAAAACGCCGATCAGCGTGATGCCGACCTGTACCGTCGACAGGAAGCGTCCGGGATCGGAGGCGAGCTGGCGCGCGATCTTCGCGCCGCGGCTCCCGCGCTTTTCGGCCGCCTGCAACCGCGGGTCGCGCGCCGAGACGATAGCCAGTTCGGACATGGCGAAAACGCCGTTGAGGAGGACGAGGACCGCGATGATCGCCACGTCGGACCAGGGAAAAGGGGTCATTGGGCGGTCGTACGGCGCGTCGGCGCCCGGCCCCTGTCAACTTCGGTCATGGGAACCCTATAGGCGAAAGGCCGTCGATTGCACAATGGCGCACAGCTGAATGCTGTGCTCAGTCGATATTCAGGCGAAATTTGGAACCAGATCGCCGGCCATATGTTATCGGCAAGGAAGCGCGGCATGCCAGGGACCAGAGGCATCCGCCGGATAAAGGGAGCGAAAAGATGAATAGCAAGGCGATCAAGCTCACCACCCTCGCGGCAATCGGCGCGGTCGCGCTGACCGGCTGCGTTACCGACCCCGTCACAGGCGAACGGAAAATATCGAAGGCCGCGATCGGCGGCGTCGGCGGCGCCCTTGGCGGCTATCTGCTGGGCGACCTCATCGGCGGCAAGAACAGCCGCACCGAGGAAATCGTCGGCGCGGGCATCGGCGCGGTCGCCGGCGCGGGCGTCGGCTATTATATGGACCAGCAGGAAAAGAAGCTGCGCGAACGCACCGCGGGCACCGGCATCGACGTCGAGCGCCAGGGCGACCAGCTTGTGCTCAACATGCCCGGCGACGTCACCTTCGACCTCAACAGCGCGATGGTGAAATCGCAGTTCCGCAGCGCGCTCGACAATGTCGCATCGACGCTCGCCGAATATCCGAGCACCTATATCGACGTATACGGTCACACCGATTCGACCGGCAGTGACAGCTATAATCAGGGCTTGTCCGAACGCCGCGCCGCCTCGGTCGCCGACTATCTGGCCGGCCGCGGTATCCAGCGCGCGCGCATGGCGACGCTCGGCTATGGCGAATCGCAGCTCAAATGCTCGCCCGAACGCAGCGAGGCCGATTATCAGTGCAACCGCCGCGTCGAAATTCGCATCGCGCCGGTCACGCAGGCCGACGTGGCGGCGGCGCGCTAAACCCCGTTCCATTCCCGTGGACAACAGAGAGGCGCCGCCTGCGGGCGGCGCCTTTTTCTATGCCAGACTCGGAAAGCTCGCCTTCAGCCCGTCGATCACTAACTGCGCCGCGAGCGCCGCGAGCAGTACGCCGAGCAGGCGGGTGATCACTGCCTCGCCCTTGTTGCCGATCAGCCGCATCAGCGGCCCCGCCGACAGCAAGGCGGCCAATGTCAGCAGCAGCACGAGCAGCAACGCACCGAAAATCACGAAGGCGCGGTCGAGCCCGTTGTTCTGCGACACGAGCAGCATCACCGACGCGACCGAGCCCGGCCCCGCGAGCATCGGCATCGCCATCGGGAACACCGACACATCCTCGATCTCCGGCGTCGCCATCACCTTTTCGGCGCGCTGCTCGCGCCGTTCGGTCCGCTTTTCGAACACCATGTCGATCGCGATGATGAACAGCATGATCCCGCCCGCGATGCGGAAACTGTCGAGATCGATGTGCAGGAAGCTCAGCAGCGCTTCGCCGAACATCGCAAAGAAAACGAGGATCAGTCCCGCGATAATCGTCGCGCGAATCGCCATCGAACGCCGCTGCTGCGCGCTCGCCCCCGTCGTCAGGCTGGCATAGATCGGTGCGCAGCCCGGCGGGTCGATGACCACGAACAGGGTGACGAAGGCGGAGATGAAAAGATCGATCATGGCTGCTTCGGCGCCGCGACCTGGTCATCGATGACCGTCGTCATCGCCTTGCCATCCCACAGGCGGACCGTCAGGCGCCGCGACTTGTCGGCGCGAACGGTCGACGTCCAGCTCAGCGTCTGATCGGGCGACAGGCCGACCGCCATATCGTCACCCTCGGCGCCCGCCTCGATCGGAACCGCGGGCCGCGATCCGCAAACCGCCTGCTTCGAAGCGATAAACTCGGGCGCCTCGCGCGGTGTCGCCAACGCGTCGCCATGATCGAGCGTCCAGGTGAGCTTGCCCTTCTTGGGATCGCGCAGCCACACTGTGGTGAAATAGCCGTTCGCCGGTCCCTTTTGCCAAGCGCCGGTGGTGACGCCGACATTGCCGTCGCAGCTGGTATAGACCGCATGCGGCTGCCATTTCACCGCCTCGGCGGGGTCCTTCTGCGACTTCAGCCAGTCGCGCGCATTCACCCGCTGCGGCACGAACATCACCGCCTCCGGCGCCGCGGTTTCGCGAAACGCCGTCCACTGGCCCTTTTCCTGCGCGAGCCGCGAAAAACCGATTTCGGCGGCGATGAAGGCGCTGGGGTTCGCAGCGAGCGTCCGGTCGCGTTCGCGTGCCGCCACCGCGCCGCCGGCGATCACCGAAAGCGAAAGGATTGCGACGGCCAAGCGATACATCAAAAGCCCTCCGGATCGGCAAGGCCGGCGCGGCGGTGCGCCGCGACAAGCGTGTTGCGGAGCAGGCAGGCAATCGTCATCGGGCCGACGCCGCCGGGCACCGGCGTGATCGCATCGGCGACCGCCGCAGCTTCGGCATAGTCGACGTCGCCGACCAACCGTCCCTTTGCCTCGCCCTCGCCGGCCGGCAGGCGGTTGATTCCCACGTCGATTACGATCGCGCCGGGCTTGATCCAGTCGCCCTTGACCATTTCGGCGCGGCCGACGGC
>JAFAED010000566.1 GCA_023424275.1 Pseudomonadota bacterium
CGTCGGAGCTGGTCATGCCCTGATGCATGAAGCGCGCCTCGTCGCCGACATTTTCGGCGACCCATGTCAGGAAGGCGATGACGTCGTGCTTGGTGACCGCCTCGATCGCGTCGATCGCGTCGACGTCGATCTTGGGGTTTGTCGCCCACCAGTCCCAGAGCGCCTTGGCGGCGGATTTCGGCACGGTGCCCAGTTCGGCGAGGGCGTCGGTCGCGTGCGCTTCGATCTCGAACCAGATGCGAAACCGATTCTCGGCCGACCAGATCGCGGTCATTTCCGGCCGTGCGTAACGCGGAACCATTGATTTTCCTTCCTTTTCGGGCGCCTCGTCGCGGAATCGCTGCGGAATCGCGACGGGGCGCCCCGTAGCAGGGACAGGGCGTTTCGCCAAATCCGGCGCGGTGCAACTTTGCGCAAACACGGTGGGTTGCTTTCATGCCCCATCCAATTGGCGACAGGTCGCAACAGCCCAATATGTCGCCGCTACAGGAGAATAAATGTGTTGAAACAAGTGCTTTTGATCGGCGCCGCTGCCATCAGCTTCCCGGCCCTGGCCCAGACCACTGCACCTGCGGGTGACGAACCGGCACCGACCACGCAGTCGCAGCCGGCGCCTGCCGATACCACCACCACCGCACCTGCGCCGGACAGCGCTACGCCGCCGGCGGAAGACGCGACCCCGTCGGACGATGCTGCCCCCACCGAGGACGCCGCTCCGGCAACGACCCCGCCGACGGCTGAACCGACGCCCCCGGCTGACGATACCACGAAGCCCGAGGATGAGCCCGAGGCCAAGCCCCGGTAATCAGCCCATTCCCGAAGAGGAGTAAGATCATGTTGAAACAGATGCTTTTGATCGGCGCCGCCGCCGTCAGCTTCCCGGCCCTGGCCCAGTCGACCCCGCCGGCCGATCCCGCAAGCCCGCCGACCGCCAGCGAGCCGGCTCCCGGCCCGGCTTCGACGACGCCGCCAGCCGACACGGCAACGACACCGGCGCCCGATGCGTCGACACCGCCCGCATCGGCCAGCCAGCCTGCGCCTTCGGGAGCGGCAGCAACGCCGACCCAGATCGCGCAAATCGTCGATCAGGAATTCCCGACCTATGACGGCGACAAGAATGGCGATCTCAACGAAGCCGAATTCGGCGCGTGGATGAAGAAGCTGCGCGCCGCCACCGACCCGAGCGTCGACCCTGAATCGGCTGACGTCAAAACCTGGATCGGTCAGGCTTTCGCCTCTGCCGACGGCGATAAGTCGGGCGGTGTGAACAAGACCGAATTGACCGGTTTCCTGTCGCGCGGCGCCTAAACGGCGTCCCGCGGGGTGGTGCAGCCGTCGGAGCGATCCGGCGGCTGCATCGCTGTTCGGCGCCTGCTAGTGGGGCTGGTCGACGGCAACGATCGTCAGCCGATGCTCAATTCCCCCGCGGTCGGGCCAGTTGATCGATTGACCGACGCTCAGCCCGATCAGCCCTGCGCCGACCGGAGTCAGGATCGACATCCGTCCGGTCGCGATATCGGCTTCGGCAGGATAGACGAGGCGAACCGTTCGTTCGGTTCCGCTCTTTTCGTCGAGAAAAGTCACGTTCGATCCCATCGTGACCACATCGGCGGGAATGTCCGAGCGGTCGCAGATCGAAGCGCGATCGATTTCATCGAGGAGCAACTCATAGAAGCGGACCGAATCGCGCTGCCGCTGCAGCGTCAGTTCGGTCAGCGCGTCGGCTTCGCTGTCGATCATGCGGATATGGGGCATTGCAGCCCCGCCTTTTTTCTTTGTCATGGTGCGGACTTTCCGGCTGGCGCGCAGCATCGGGCCACGCGCGGCAATGATTTTGACGGAAGGTGCCCCGGGCTCGGGGCGATCGCGCCGGAACCCGGGGCTAGATGCCCGCGAGAAGCTGTCCCCCATGATGGCGGAAGCGGAAAAGGCCGCATTGAGTCTGCATGCCGGCCACGATGTCCAAGATGGCTCGCGAAGTCAAATATGGGCTAGATCAGCCCCATGGCTCGGAAGCTGCGATAATCGGACCCGCCGATGACGATATGATCGTGGAGCGTGATACCGAGCTTTGCGGCGGCCGATGCGATATCCTTGGTAATCGCGATGTCCTGCCGGCTCGGCTCGGGGCTGCCGCTGGGATGGTTGTGGACAAGGATCATGGCCGACGCGCCGAGTTCAAGCGCGCGCTTGATCACCTCGCGGACATAGATCGCCGACTGGTCGATCGATCCTTCGCTCGCGAGTTCGTCGCGGATCAGCATATTACGCGAATTGAGATAGAGGACACGCACGCGCTCGACGTCGATCGGCCCCATATCGGCGCGCAGCCAGTCGAGCAGCGCATCCCAGCTCGAGAGGAGGGGTTTGTCGCGAAACTTGCCTTTGAGCAGTCGCAGCGCGGTCGCCTGAACAATTTTCAGCGCCGCGATGCCGGTATCGCCCAGACCGTCGATGCGGCGCAGCGATTCAGGGTCGGCGCTGACCAGTTGGGCCAGCGAGCCGAACTCGCGCAACAGCGCCTTGGCGAGCGGTTTGGTGTCACGGCGCGGGATAGCGAGCGCGAGGAGATATTCGACCAGCTCATAGTCGGCGAAGCTATCGGCATCGTCGAGTAGCCGGGCACGAAGCCGCGCGCGGTGACCGACATGATCCGGTATGTCCCCCATGACGCGGCAATAACCGCCTTGTGGGGTGCACTCAACGGTCATAGGGAAAGGAAGATGGCGAACCGGATCAATTTCCTGCATCGAAACGGGATTTCCGGCGTTCCTGCCTTGAACGGGGCTGGGGTTGGAGGACGAAATTTATCCGCCATGACGTCATCGGCGATATTCCATGACTGATGCGGACGTGGTTCCGGAGCGACGGTTCAAATATCGGACGCTGCTGTTCAAGAAACGTTGGCTGACCGCCGGCGCGGTAATCATTCTGGTCGCGGGCGTCTGGATCGCGCGCGAACCGATCGCGGACGAGTTCATTCGCGACCAGCTCGACAGCCGGGGCGTGCCCGCCCGCTATACGATCGACCGAATCGGTTTTCGCAGCGAGATATTGTCGAACATCGTTATCGGCGATCCCAAGCGCCCCGACCTGACTGCGAAAAAGTTGGAGGTGCTCCTCGGCTATGGCTGGCGTGGCCCCTATGTTTCTGGGATCAACGCCGATGGGGTTCGCCTTTACGGCCGTTTCGTCGATGGCCGCTTGTCGTTCGGCTCGCTCGACAAGTTCCGCGACCCGGAAAGCAAGGATCCGTTCGCCTTGCCGGATCTGTCGGTCGTGCTGCGCGATGCGCGCGGACGCGTCGAAACGCCGTGGGGCAATATCGGCGCGGCGCTCAATGGCGGTGGCAATCTGCGCCGCGATTTTACCGGCAAGCTTGCGCTGGTGGCGCCGCGCATTGCCGCAGCGGGATGCAGCGGCGAAAACGTCAGCTTTTATGGCACGGTCCTGGTGCGCGATGTTCGCCCGCAGCTTGTCGGTCCGCTA
>JAFAED010000041.1 GCA_023424275.1 Pseudomonadota bacterium
ATTTCCCGCCACGTGATGTCGGACCGCATCGGGTGACACCGATGCTTGCGGCCCTTTCTCCCCCCTGTTTTGAGGGTTCGGCATCGGCGTCACCTGCTCGATTTCTCGATCAGGAGGCCCTTTATGACATTGAATCCCAACCTTTATCGTTTGACGGTGCTGCATCGCCAACTCGACGATGCCGAGCGCCGCGAGGTACGCCGGCGTGGCGCCGACCCGTTTCGCCTGTTGCGGCTGAAAACGTTGAAGCTTGCGGTGAAGCAGCGGCTTGCCGTGTTGACGCAGCGCACCGCGCGGCGTCCGGCGTTCGCCCTTTAATCCAATATAATCGATGACCGGGTGCGCTGCCGAAGGGTGGCGCACTCGGCATATCCAGGGAAAAGATCATGGAATTTCTTTTTGCCGACTGGCTGGGCACCCCGGCCTGGTTCTGGCTTTCGTTTATCACGCTCGTCATCGCGCTGACCGCTTTCGACCTTGGCATCCTCAACAAGGAAAACAAGGAGATGGGGATCGGCGAGAGTCTCAAGCTCTCGGCGCTCTACATCGGTATCGCGACGGCGTTCGGTGCGTGGGTCTGGGCCGCGAAGGGCGGCGAGGCGGGCCTCCAATATTACACCGGCTTCTTTATCGAGAAGGCGCTGTCGATCGACAATATCTTCGTGATTTCGCTGATCTTCACGACCTTCGCGATCCCGCCGCGCTACCAGTATCGCGCTTTGCTCTGGGGCATCGTCGCGGTGATCGTGCTGCGCGGTATCATGATCGCGGGCGGCGCGGCGCTTGTCACCGAATATGGTTGGATACTCTATATTTTCGCTGCGTTCCTCATCTTCACGGGCGTGAAGATGCTGTTCGCGAGCGAAAAGCCGATGGATGTGAAGGGTAATCCGGTCGTCAAATGGCTGTCGCGCCGGATGCCGATCACCGACGAATTGCATGGCGAGAAATTCTTCGTGCGCGTGCCCGACAGCAAGACCGGCAAGATCGTGCTTGCCGCGACGCCGCTGTTCCTTGCGCTCGTCGTGATCAATCTCGCCGACCTGGTGTTTGCGGTCGACAGCGTGCCGGCGATCTTCGCGATCACGACCGACACCTTCATCGTCTATACGTCGAATATCATGGCGATCCTTGGCCTTCGCGCGCTTTACTTCGCGCTGTCGGCGATGGTTCACCGCTTCCACTACCTCAAATATGCGCTCGCGCTGGTGCTCGTCTTCATCGGGTCGAAGATATTCGTCGCCGACTTCGTTCTGGGTGGCGACAAATTCCCGCCGCTGGTCAGCCTCGGCGTGACGGTCGCGCTGATCGCTGGCGGGATCATCTGGTCGCTGGTCAAGACGCGCGAGGAAGACGCGGCGCTGCCGCAATAAAAATGTCCGCCGGAAGCGCAAGGGCTTCCGACGGACAGGCTTTCCTCCCCAGGAAAGCTCGGGAGGCACGGGGGCCGGGTCGCTGGCCCCCGCGCCAAGATAGGCGACGCGGGGGTTGCAACGGGCCCCCGCGTCTAACTCTTTTACGCGGCGAACTGGTTCATCGTGTTGTCCTTGCCCGCAGCCTTGAGCGCTGCTTCGCCGGCGAAATATTCCTTGTGATCGTCCCCGATGTCGCTGCCCGACATATTCTGGTGCTTCACGCAGGCGATGCCCTGGCGGATCTCGGCGCGCTGGACGCCCTTGACGTAACCCAGCATGGCTTCGTCGCCGAAATATTCCTTGGCGAGATTGTCGGTGCTGAGCGCGGCCGTGTGATAGGTCGGCAGCGTGATCAGGTGGTGGAAGATGCCGGCCCGCTTTGCCGCGTCGCGCTGGAAGGTCCGGATGCGGTTGTCGGCCTCTTCGCCCAGCGGCGTCGCGTCATAATCGGCGCTCATCAGCTTGGCGCGGTCATAGGCGCTGACGTCCTTGCCCTCTGCGGTCCATGCGTCGAACACCTGCTGGCGGAAGTTGAGCGTCCAGTTGAAGCTCGGCGAATTATTATACGCGAGCTTCGCATTGGGGACGACTTCGCGGATGCGGTCGACCATGCCGGCGATCTGTTCGATGTGCGGCTTTTCGGTCTCGATCCAGAGCAGGTCGGCGCCGTTCTGCAGGCTGGCGATGCAATCCATCACGCAGCGGTCTTCGCCGGTTCCCGAGCGGAACTGATAGAGGTTCGAGGGCAGGCGCTTCGGGCGCATCAGCTTGCCGTCGCGGTTGATGAGGACATCGCCGGGGTTGCCCGCGCCTTCGACCTCTTCGCAGTCGAGGAAGCCGTTATATTGGTCGCCAAGGTCGCCGGCTTCCTTCGAGAAGGCGATCTGCTTGGTGAGGCCCGCGCCGAGGCTGTCGGTGCGCGTCACGATGATGCCGTCCTCGACGCCGAGTTCCATGAAGGCGTAGCGGCAGGCGCGGATCTTCGCGATGAAGTCCTCGTGCGGCACGGTGACCTTGCCGTCCTGGTGGCCGCACTGCTTTTCGTCCGAGACCTGGTTTTCGATCTGGAGCGCGCAGGCGCCGGCCTCGATCATCTTCTTGGCGAGCAGATAGGTCGCCTCGGCATTGCCGAAGCCCGCGTCGATGTCGGCGATGATCGGCACGACGTGCGTTTCATGATTGTCGATCGCGGCCTGAACCTGCTTCGCCTTGAGCTCGTCGCCCTCGGCGCGTGCGGCGTCGAGATCGCGGAACAACATGCCGAGTTCGCGGGCGTCGGCCTGGCGGAGGAAGGTGTAGATTTCCTCGATCAGCGCCGGGACGCTGGTCTTTTCGTGCATCGACTGGTCGGGCAGCGGACCGAATTCGCTGCGCAGCGCGGCGATCATCCAGCCCGAGAGATAGATGTAGCGGCCCTTGACGGTGCCGAAA
>JAFAED010000105.1 GCA_023424275.1 Pseudomonadota bacterium
GGACGCACCCCTCCCCGGATCTTCCGCGAAACATCAGCCCCCACCGCGCGGCGAACGCCGCGCCAGCAAACGCCGGCGGCAGCCGGCTATCGCAATCCGCCCGATGCGGCAACAGCGCCGCCGCTGCGGCGATATAGGCGGGGTCGCGTCGGAGCAGCTCCCAGGCGATGCCGCGCGCGCCGGCGGCGGCGAGCCCGGCATAGGCCGACGCGTCGCGCCAGCTCCCCGGAACAAGCGGGCTGCGCGCGTCAATCGCCGCCATCGCGCCCGCCCCCGGCGTCATCGACGCCGCCGCCCTCCCTGGCAGCACCGCAATTCCCACCGCGCTGCGCCGCGACATAGGCGCGCAGCCCCGCCTCCTGCGCCGGCAGCAGGGCGTCGACCGCCGCGACGTGCGAAAGATACTCCCTGGTCAGCAAGGTCGACGGGCAGCGCCCCTCGACATTGCCGAGGTTGGGGCGGTGCTGAGCGTAGCCGACGAGCGCCGCGAGATCGGGATCGAACGCCTTCGCGACCTCGGGCGGATAGACGAGCCACTGGAGCTCGAAGGGTTTGAGCCAGCCGAGACAGTAAGAGACGATGATCCCGCGCCGCGGCGCATCGCTGCGGTTCGCGCCCGCGCCGTGCAAGGTGCCGCCGAGCCAGAGCAAGGCATCGCCCGGCCCGCATTCGGCGAAGACGGCGTCGGCCTCATCCGAACCGCCCGCAAACCCCGGCACATGGCTCCCCGGCCACAGCCGCGTCGCGCCATTTTCGCGGGTGAAGGGCGTGAGCGGCCACATCACATTGAGCTGAAACTGAACGCCGCCCTTCTCGACCGGCCAGAGGTCGTGATCGCGGTGCGGATATTGGGCGAGCGCGCCGGGATGGATTTCGATGGCCTGGGTGAGGTTGAGCGCGATGCGGTCGCACGCGGGGAGCAGAAACGCCTCGGCGAGCGGCAGCACCGCGTCGTGCGTCACGAGCGCCGAAATCCCCGGCGCGCGCGACAGCAGGCGCCCGAAGCGCTTCGTCCGCTCCCCGAAAAAATCGCCGACGCAAAAGGGCGTCGCGGCAAAATCCCGGGCGAGCATGGCATCGATCCCGAGCAGCACGCCCGGCGGCAGCAGATGACGCACGACACAAAAGCCGTCGCGCTCGAGCCGCACCGGCGCGCTGTCGGGCGCAAAGTAGGCGGCGCTCACGCCGTCTCCCCCGCAAGAGGCCCGTGAGCCGGCCCCGGCGCCGCGCCGGGCGCCTGCGCCGATCCCCGCCCCGCGTGCGCGCCCGCCTCGACCTCGCCGAGCGCATAGATGCCATTCGCTTCCAATCGCGCCGGCGTGTGGACATCGATATGGATCGCGAAGGCGCCGAGCCGCCCGCCGCCCATGTCCTGCCCGGGCCCAAGCGCCTCGCCCTCCCAGCCCATGGCGAGGATCGCCTCACGAAAGCGCGCGGTGACGACCCCGGTGAAGGTCGAGATCCCGACAGCGAGCGCATGATCGACCATCGCGCGGATCAACGCGTCGCGCAGCCGCTTGCGCTCGGCGGCGACGACGGTGGTCGGAAGACACAGCCGGGTGATTTCGAAGATGGCGGGCCCGACGGGCACGCCCGCGGTACACAGCCGTTCGAACATCGAGCCCAAGAGATGCGGCCGCGTCGAGGGCAGCAGGCGCATCGAGGCACGGTGCCGCCCGTCGGCGCCCGCAAAGACGATATAGGTCGCATAGGCGTCGTCGAAGCGGTCGATTTCGAGGCGGCCGTCGACGACCTCGAGATCCCAGTCGAGGAGGTCGACGAAGAGGCGCTTGCGCGCCTCGAACATCGAGTCGAGGAGCGGCTGGTCGGTGTCGCCGCCATGGCCGCCGATGATGTGGATCATGAGATACTCCCTTGGAACCGAGCCCCAAGGAGAGCGAAAACAGGCGCTGGCGCCTATCGTGCCAGGTGGCAGTATTGACGCGGCGCGACCTCGTGGATGCCGACCTCGCCGTCGATCGCCGCGGCGATGAGCACCTGGGTGCGGTTATGGACGCGGTAGCGCGCGCAGGCCGAGGCGATATAGTTTTTGACGGTGCCGGCGCTGAGCCCCAGGATTGTGCCGATATCCTCGTTCGACTTGCCGTGGCCCGCGAGGATGATGCATTCGCGCTCGCGCGGCCGGAGCCCCGCCGAGCGGACCTCGCGCAGGCTGCCGGGTCCCGACCCGCCCCCGCCGACGCCGACGCCCAAGATGATTCGCCGCGCGGCCTGGAAGGCGAAGCTGCCGACGAGCTGCACCGCGCCCAAGGAGCGGCGCACGATTTCGGGGCGGAGCGGCCCCGAGAAATTGCAAGAGCCGCTGCGCTCGCCGAGCACATAGGCGGGAACGGTGATGCCGTCGGCGACGCCCTCGCGCGCCCCGGCTTCCAAAAACCGCCGATGCGACGCGCGCAGCGCAATCAGCTCGCCGATGTCCGACCAACAAAAACTCGCCGACGCGGTGTGACAGGTGTGCACGACCGGATCGATGCGGTGGAGCTGGCCCGCGACATAGCGCTCGGCGTAGACCGCGGGATAGTTCTGCATGTGGATGAGTCCGGGGGTCTTCACGCGGGCATCGTCGTGATGGATCATCGCATAATGGCGGAAGCCGAGTTCCAAAGCCGCCGCCTCCAACAAGAGCTCCAAAGCCTCCAGGTCGGAGACTTTCTGCACCTCGGTCAGGTGTAGCGCGACGATCTGGATGAGAAGTTAGCGACGATCAGGATGAGAAGCGCTGACCGCGACGGTGCCGTTTTGATGTGTTTAATTGTCGCTGGCAAGGCCTATGTCGCAGGTTGATTGTCGTGGAGCGACAGGCCGGTATTTTTGATTGTCGCGACCTTTGCGGGCCGACCTGCGCCGTGCTGCTTTCGGTCGATCGCGGCGCGCCGCCGATAGCTTTCGACGTTCATTTCGAAGATGGTGGCGTGGTGCACGAGGCGATCGACAGCGGCCAGCGTCATGGCGGGATCGGGGAAGACCCGGTTCCATTCGCCGAACGGCTGGTTGGCGGTAATCAGCAGCGAACGCCGCTCGTATCGCGCGCTGATCAGCTCGAACAGGACCGAGGTTTCGGCTTGGTCCTTGGCGACGTAAGCCAGATCGTCCAGGATCAGCAGATCGAAGCGATCGAGCCGATTGATCGCGTTTTCGAGCGTAAGCTCGCGGCGCGCAACCTGCAGTTTCTGGACGAGGTCGGAGGTCCGGACGAACAGCACGCGCCAG
>JAFAED010000170.1 GCA_023424275.1 Pseudomonadota bacterium
CCTCAATTGCCGCGGAAGCGCTTCAGATATTCATTGTCCGCCGACATGACGATCGATGTGCCTCCCTGATTGTTTTCACCAAGGAAGGTCTGTCGATAGCTCTGCATCGCGCGGTAGAAGTCATAGAATTCGGGATCCTTGCCGAAGCTCGCGGCATAGATGCGCGCCGCTTCGCCATCGGCGCCGCCGCGGATGATCTGCGCTTCCTTCTGCCCTTCGGCGCGGATCGAGATCGCTTCCTGCTGACGCGCGGTGCGCATGCGGTTGTACGCCGCCTCGAGCGTCGCGCCTTCGGGCAAGTCGGCGCGCTTGATCCGCACGTCGATGATCTCGGCGCCATACTTGTTCGCCTCGCGATTGAGCGCGATCTGGATATTGTCCATCACCGCACCGCGTTCGGCCGAGAGCAGCGTCGCGAATGTCCGCTTGCCGAGCTCGTTACGCAGCGACGAACCGAGGATCGTCGCAAGCTGCTGCTGCAGCCGTTCCTCGGTGCGGATCGCGGTGTACATGCGTACCGGATTGGTGATGCGGAAGCGCGCAAAGGCGTCGACCTGCAGCCGCTGCTGGTCGGTCGAGAGCACCTGCTGGCGCTCCATGTTCACGCCGAGAATGCGCTTGTCGATATATTGGATGCCGTCGGTGAACGGCACGCGCAGGACGAGCCCGGCGCCCGAGCGACCGAAATCCTCGTTCGGCTTGTAACGGTTCACCGTGCGCTCGATCTCGCCGAAACGCAGGATCAGCGCCTGCTTGTCCTCGGGCACGATCGCCAGCGACTGCGACAGGATGACGAGCACCACGAGCACCCCGACGAGAAGGCGAAGCGGGTTCTGGAAAAGCGAGCTGAACATCATTCGCCTCCCTTCGTCACCGCTTCGGGCGCCTTGAGCCGCTTCTGCACTTCATTGAGCGGCAGATAGGGGGTTACCCCGCGCGCCTCGACAATCGTCTTGTCGACGTTCGACAACACCGTCTCCATCGTTTCATAATAAAGGCGCTGGCGGGTCACCCCGGGCGCCAGCTTATACTGCTCGTAAATCTTGTCGAACGCCGCGGTATCGCCGCGCGCACGTTCGAGAACCTGCTGCTGATAGGCGCGCGCAAGGTTGATCGCCGATTCGCGTTCCTGCCGCGCCGCCGTGACTTCCTTGAACGCCTCGTCGACCTGGCTCGGCGGATCGGCCTGCCGGATCGCGATGCCCTGAATCGTCACACCGGCACGATATTCGTTGAGCAGCGCCTGCATGCGCTGCTGTACCTGCGCCTCGATCTCGACGCGGCCGGGGCCGATCGCCTGGACGAGGTCGAAGTTCGCGACCGTCGCGCGCATCGCGCTTTCGGCGACCTCGCGGATCGTTTCTTCGGGATTGGCAAGCTGGAAGAAGAAAAGCTGGGGATCGCGCACCGACCAGCGGACCTCATAGGCGAGGTCGACGATGCTCTGGTCGCGCGTCAGCACGAAATTTTCGTCGGTCGCGTTGGGCGACCCGACCGCCATCGTACGGATCGCGCGGACGTCTTCCATCTGCATCCGTTCGATCGGCGCCGGCCAGGTGAACTTCACACCCGGCCCGACCGTGCGCGAATAGCTGCCGAGGCGCGTCACCACGCCTTCCTTTTCGGGCGGCACGATATGAAAGGACGAAAAAAGCACCCAAACGACCACAAGGCCGACGACCGCCCATTTCCAAAATTTTGCCGAATCGCCGAAATTGAACTGACCGCCGCCGCCCGAGCCGCCGCCGCCGAAACCGCCGCGCCCCTTGCGCAGCAATTCGTCGAGCGCTGAGGGGCCCCGCGGTTTTTGTCCGCGCCGTTGATCGACCGGATCAGGAGTTACCCACGGGTTGCGCGGTCCGGGGCGCTTGCCGTCGCCGCTGCCCTTGCCGTCATCGTCGCCCTTGCCGGGACTGCCCCACGGGCTGTTCGCCATCTGGGTGATCGACCCGAAAAATCGCCGCAATCCCCCCGGATCGCGGCCAGCCATGCTTCCGTCATTTTCGTTGCTCATGCTGCTTTTATAGGGGCGGCGTGCGCGATTAACAGGGGGTGCGCGCGAAAATGGCTGGCAAACGCCCCGATCATGCCTATCTGCCGCGAACATGACCGAACAAAGCGCCGATATCGCCCGCCTGACCGCCGCCGCCGCCGACCTTGCCGAAGGACGCACATCGGGCCTCCGCCTGCTCGACGATTCGGGTCTGCTCGCGGTGGTGCTCGACGTGTCGGGGCTGGCCGTCGAAGATCGCAAGCCGCTCGAAGACAAGCTCCGCGCCGGTCTGCTCGCCGAACCCGGCGTGCGTGAAGTCCGCATCGCGATGACCGCCGAGAAAAAGGCGATGACGATTATCGCGGTCGGCAGCGGAAAGGGCGGCGTCGGCAAATCGACGCTGGCCGCCAACCTCGCAGTTGCCCTCCGCCGACAGGGCGTGAAGGTCGGGCTGGTCGACGCCGACATCTACGGCCCGTCGCAGCCCCGGCTGATGGACAGCGAAAATGTAAAGCCCGAAGCGCGCGGATCGAAGCTCGCCCCCGTCCAGAGTGCCTATGGTGTCCCGATGCTGTCGACCGGCCAGATTGCGGCCCCCGGACAGGCGATCGCCTGGCGCGGCCCGATGGCGGGTCGCGCGCTCGAACAGCTGGTCGACGCGAGTTGGGGTGACATCGACACGCTCGTCGTCGACCTGCCCCCCGGCACCGGCGACGTCCAGCTGACGATGATCCAGAAACACAAGCCCGCGGGCGCGGTGATCGTATCGACGCCGCAGGACCTTGCGTTGATGGACGCGACGCGCGCGATCAGCCTGTTCGAACAGGCTGATGTGCCCATCATCGGCCTGGTCGAGAATATGGCGGGTTACGCCTGCCCGCATTGCGGCGAAGTCAGCGACCCGTTCGGCAGCGGCGGCGCCGAAGCGGCGGCGGGAACAATGGGCCTCGACTTCCTCGGCCGCGTGCCGCTGTCGATGGGCATCCGCCTGGCGAGCGACGGCGGCGTCCCGCCTGCGGCGGGAACCGATCCCGCCGGCGAACCATTCCACGCGATAGCGGCGAAGGTCGCCGGCTGGCTCGACGCACGAAAGGGCAAATGATGGCGATCAACGACGAAGGCGAAATCCGCGAACTGCTCGGGCAAAAGCGCCGCATTGCGGTGGTCGGCGCATCACCCAACGCCGCGCGCCCGTCGAACGGCGTGTTCGCCTTCCTTGTGCGCCAAGGCCATGACGTGATTGCGGTGAACCCCGGCCATGCGGGCAAGACGATCCACGGCGCGCCCGTCGTCGCGACGCTCGCCGATGTCGAACCGCCCGCCGAACTCGTCGACATCTTTCGCAACAGCGCCGAAGCGGGCGCCGCGGTCGACGAGGCAATCGTGCACGGCGCTAAAGCCGTGTGGATGCAGATCGGCGTGATCGACCAAGCGGCGGCGAAACGCGCCGATGCCGCCGGGTTGACCGTCGTCATGGACCGTTGCCCCAAGATCGAAATCCCCCGCCTCGGCCTGCTCAAATGAAGGTCGCTGCGCCGCTGCTCGCCGCGATCCTGCTGGCGGGTTGCGCGACGACACCGGCCGTCGCCACGCCGCAGGATGAATTTTTCGCCGCACTCGCGGCGCATTGCGGCAAAGCCTATGCTGGCAGGCTCGCGAGCGATCAGGACGCCGATGCGGAGATGCGTGGCAAGGCGATGGTGATGCACATCCGCCATTGCACATCCGACCGCATCGAGATTCCCTTTCACATCGACGGGCTTGGCCCCGATGGCGGCTGGGACCGGTCGCGGACATGGATCATCAGCCGGACGGGCACCGGCCTTCGCCTTAAGCACGACCATCGCCACGC
>JAFAED010000255.1 GCA_023424275.1 Pseudomonadota bacterium
GCTTAGCGACATCGCATACCACTCGCTCGCTTCCTCGAGATGCATGCGGTCGAGATCGGCGGGGCGCGCCATCAGGCTTCTCCGCTTTCGTCGCCCTGCGCCGCGGCGGCGCAGATCGCCAGTGCCGACGCCATGAGCTGGCGCACGCGGGTTTCGGATATCTCCATCCGCTTCGCAATTTCGGAAAAAGGCACACCGTGCAGGGAATGCATGATCAAGACTTCGCGCCTCCTCGGCTCCATGGTTTCGACCGCCCTGTGCACGATCTCCAGCTCCTCCCTCATCATGAGGACGTGTTCGCTGTCCAATTCCGCAGGGGTACCGCTATTTTCGATGACGTCTATCGTATCGCGCGCAGCCAGCCGAACAGCCGCGCGACGCTTGAAGTCGAGCACATAGTTGCGCGAAGACATATGGAGATAGGCACGCGGATTCTCGACCGCTGCGGGATTTTCGAGTTTCGCAAACCGCTCGAATGCCGCCTGCACCGCCTCTTCTGGATCGGGGGGCCCCGCGCCGAACTGACGTTCTATCGTCCGGCAAAGCTCCGGCCACCAAGTCCGGTAGGCACGCTCAAGGACCCGCCGCGACGTAACGTCACGCGGTTCAGGCTCGATCCTTCGCGAGTCCGACTTGCCCACCTCCGGTCCTTCCTCGCTTAAGGAAAGCCGATTATGTCCATTCTGGCAACCAATTCGTCACAATTGAAACCATGAGCGTGCTTCACGCCGGGCAAGACGCTGAAATCTTACGGAGCTTCTATCCAACCTCTGCGTTCAGCGCGCTGCGGATCGAGGGGCTGGGATCGCCTGAAAGATCGTGCCACTGGGGCCCCATCCTACTCCGGCCATTCGCGCGACCGCTTCGCCACAAACAGGGTTTCGTCCGGCGTGAACCGATAGGCTTTCCCGCGCACCTCGTAACGGCCGCCTTCAGCGTAAACGAAATCGTCGGCGGGCACGAGAATGATCGGCTCCTGAAGGCCGGTACCGGGTTCGGCGCGGATCCGGTAAACCTCGCCGTCGACCGACACCGTGCCGAGCAAGACAAAGTCGCGACCGCGACGAGGCATATCGAGCCTTTCGAGCTTTCTTTCCGCCATCTGGGCTTTGCGAAGCAACGGCTCAGGGAGCGGTTGCGCGTCCTCTGCGCTTGCGCGCAATATCGCCTCGGGAGCCGCGGCGGGGCGGGCGCTGTCGGTCGAGCGCGGCACACGGAGACGCTGGCCACCGACCGTTAGTGCCTCGCCCCCGAGTGTGAGATAATCCTCCTCGTCCTCACGGCGCGGTACAATCCCTTCGCGTATCCTTCGTTCGCGCTCGGGGCGCGGTCCTTCGTTCTTGCGGAGCTCATATTCGGGCACATCGCTCTGATAGACCTGCCATCGATGGTCGGCCGTCCGAAACTCGAAATGGCTGATCCCGTCGAGATCCATCATCGCGGCGGCGAGATCGGCATCATTCCCGGGATGCGGCGAAGTGATCGCGGCGATGACGCCGAGGACGAGCATTGCCGTGAGTGCGCGCTCGTGGCCAGAAGCGCTCGCGCTGATCGCGTCGGCGACAAAGTCTTTGCTCGCCGGCGCGGTTTCCATCGTGACGCGGCCGTCGGTCTCCCGTCGCAGGCGCCTATATTCGGCCGCCAATCGCTTGTCATCGAGCGGCGCTGAAGGATGCTTATATTTCGCCCCGCAGCGTCCGAACAGGCTGCCGCTGCGCAGGTCGAGGATATCAACCTCTACCTCGGGAAAGCGAAATTTGCCCCGTTTGGGAGGGCGGCTGAATCGCGCGAGGAATTGCGCGAGCCGCGCCGTATCGATCGGAGCGTTTGTCTCGAGATAGAAAGTGAACTCGTTCGCACCGAGCGAGATGTCGCCAAATTTATACATCACTCCCCCTTGCTCGCTCTTTGGCTCGCGCCGACGCCTTGCGCAAGACGAAGCCCATCGAGGGCTGATCTGAAATTTCGCTGCGGTGCCGATAAAATCTTATGCGCGAGGAGCGGCGCTGGTTGATGGACGCTATTGACTGTAGGACAGGCAAAAGGGGGGCGTGATCATGACGGACACCAAAGGAAAATACAGCCCGGCCCAAATGCAGCGGATGCGCGAGGTCGCCGACAAGCGCGCAGAGAGTCACAGCCGCGGGAACGAGATCGTCACTAGCTGGCTGCTCGCAGCGGCACTCGGCGTCAGCGCCTTTGGGCTCAACGCGGCGCTCGGCGACGATGAAAAAAACTGGATCATGTTCACGTCGGCGGCGATGTTCGGGCTTAGCGGTACGCTCATCTTCGCGACGGGCCTTTGCCTGATGATGTCTTCAGCCCTTGCCGAAGGCGGCGAATCCTGGATGCAGCTGATCGACGACCACACCCCGGACAGCGACATCGCCGAATATGAGGAACAGTCAGCCAAGGCTGCAAAATGGGAGCGCAGCGCATTATATGCCGGCGCGGGCGGTCTTCTGACACTTGGCGCCGGAATGGCGCTCCTCATCGCCGACTATGCCGTCGATCTGCACGGAGACAGTCGCAAAACGAAAGTGACCGTCGAAATTTCGGGCTAGTGTGCTGGATCGTACATATCACGAAACCGCCGACATCTATTGAAGTCATATTAATTCAGATGCGAATTAATCCAGCACTGAATAATATTACCTCGCCCAATCGTATAAACAGGTTCAGACTCCATATATTCGATCATCTGTATGCTGACCTCGGGATCGCGCTACGTCCTTGCTTCGATGATCGACCCCAGCCGGTTCAACCCGCGCCAAAAGGTCTGCGCCCGCGACGATGGCGTGCAGGCCAAGATATTCGAAATGGCATTGTGAAGCTGGCGGCGCCGCTTCGGCCAGCGGCGCGCATAATCGACCATCATGTCGATGAACACCGACTCGCGTTGATCGCCCGCGTTCGATGCGATGATCGCCGCGGTCTCGATCAGCTCTTCGGTCGCCTCCACCTCATTAAAATCGGCGACGGCACCCCGCGCAGCGAGGTCGGCACACCCTGCCGCGTACAAAGCGACGAGTTCGGATGCCTCGCGCCAATTGTTTGCCGCGATCGGCGCCGCCGTGCAGCGCAGCAGGCGATAATCTCCCGACGTGGCGGCAAGGCGGACCAGCGCGGCGGGATCGGACAGCACAAGCGTGCGAAACTGCTCGAGATGGGCGGCCGCAAGCCCCATTCCGCCAAATCCGCCGAGTTGCAGCCAGGCCTCGACATTACCGGCATCGGCGCCGATCAATGCCAGCGAAGCGGCGGCGGCCTCGTCCCGAATGACCGCACATTCGGCCGCTCCGAACGGAAGACCGG
>JAFAED010000234.1 GCA_023424275.1 Pseudomonadota bacterium
GGCGAAGGCACAGTATAATCATGCCGTCCGAGCAGGAAGACGAGCGGCACATCCATCTTCTTCACCTGCATGAAGCTGACGTCGGCGAGGCGCGGCCAGAGCGTCGTCACCGAAAATTCGCTGCCCTTGCCCCATGCCTGCCGGTCGGCCTCGGTATATTCGGGTGAGAGGCGCGGGGTCTGGAAATAATATTTGAGGTCGGGCTTGTTGTAGATGAGCGACCCATAGGGGATCGCATATTTGCGCCAGCCGTCGGCCTTGGCGATGGTGAAATCGCCCGACGGATAGGGGGCGAGCGCGTCGATCGCCGCGACAGCGTCCTTGTTGCCCGCAGCCAGCGCCTTTTCGCGCGTCCACGCCATGCCCGCCTTTTCGCCTTCGCGGAAATCGATGCCTTGGCCGACCCCGACATAGGCGTAGAGGAGGTCGGGGCGCTTCACCGCGACCGACAGGCCGACGATCGAACCCCAGCTGTGCCCCATCAGCACGACCTTGCGCTTGCCGTAGCGCTTCTTGAGAAGTTCGATCAGTTCGATGGCGTCGTCGCGGTAGCGTTCGGGGGTCATCGTCGGGGCGAGCTTCACGGGATCGTTCAGCGGGTAGCTGCGCCCCGCGCCGCGCTGGTCGTATTGGACGACGGTGAAGACATCCTCCCATGGACGCTGGAAGGCCCAGGCAAAGGGCATTTCGACCGCGCCGGGGCCGCCGTGGACGAAGATCAGGATCGGGTTGTCGCGATCCGAACCGCGCACGTTCACAACCTGCCGCGCGCCGCCGAGCGTGACCTCGAACGTTTCCTGTACGCCGTTCGGCGTGACGATCTTGCCGATGTCGGCGACGATCGCGCGTGCGGGGGCGTAGGCGTCGTCGGTTTGCGCGGCGGCGGGGGTGGAAAAGGCCGCGAGCAAGGCAAGCGCGGCAATGTGGAGCTTCATGATCTCAAACTACCCTTCGTCATTCCCGCGAAAGCGGGGACCCAGTTCTACCGTCGCTACTGGATTCCCGCTTTCACGGGCACGCCTTTATTATAACTCGCTTGAGATCGCGATATGACGGGCGCCATTACGCATTTCCCTCTGTTTCTCCTTCGGCGGCTTCACCGTACTCCGACAAGGCAGGCCGAGGCAGAGGTTGGTCTCTGGGGATTCCATGAAGTTTCCCCGCAACTATCACGAGGATGCGTTCGGCAATCTCGATCGTTTCCTTGCGGTGGGCGATGATGATGCGGGTGATCCCCATCGCGCCGATCGCCGCATTGACCGTTTGCTCATGCGCGGTATCGAGATGCGCGGTACCCTCGTCCATGACGAGGATTCTGGGTTGCCGGTAGAGCGCGCGTGCGAGCAGCACGCGCTGCTTCTGACCGCCCGAGAGCGTCGAGCCCATGTCGCCGACCAGCGTTTCATATTGCATCGGCATTGCTGCGATGTCGTTGTGGATCGATGCCGCGACCGCAGAGGCGACAACCCGCTCCATATCGACCGATTCGTCGAACAGCGCAATATTGTCGGCGAGCGTGCCCGCGAACAGGCTATCTTCCTGCAAAACTGCCGCGACTTGGCCGTGGAAGCTCTTGTAGCCGAAGCGGGCGAGCGGTAGCCCATCGACCAGCACTTCGCCGCTATCGGGCTCGACAAGCCCGAGCAGCAGCTTGACGAGCGTTGACTTGCCCCCTCCCGAGGGGCCGGTGATTGCCACATGCTCGCCGGGTTCGACGGTAAGATTGACGCCTTCAAGCACCAGCGGGTCGCTCGGCGCATACCGGTAGAAAACATCGCGCAACTCGATGCGGCCCTTAAGGGCGGTCTCAATGTCGGCGCTGGCACCGAAGCTCTTGTCCTCGTCGGACAGGGCAATGTCCGACAGGCGTTCGAGGTGCAGCCCGAGCATCTTGAACGCGATGCCTTGGTCGATGAGCGCCGCCGCTTTCTGAATGAAATGGGTCTTGTACGCCATATAGGCAAAGACCATGCCGACACTGAACCCGGCACCCTCGATGACGAAGCCGATCGCAAGCCAGATGGTGACGATGTTCTCGATCCCGAAGATCAGGATGTTCGCGGCCTGCTGCCAGATGGCGATGCGCGCAACGCGGACGTCGGCATTGATCGCGTCGGTAAGCCGCGTCTGCCAGAGCGCGTGACGCAAGGTCTCGCGACCGAACAGGCGCAGCGTCGTCATGCCACGCAGTGTTTCGATCAGCGTCGTCTGCTCCTTACCACCGGTGATGATCGCCGCTTCCTGCGCTTCGCGCTCGAAGGTAAAAGAAATGAGACGGACCAAGCCATAGAGCACAAAGGCTATCAGCGCGACGAAGGCGAGCAGCGGGCTGTACCAGACCATCAGCACCAGCGTCAGAACCGCCATTGCGCCATCGACGAGGGCAGCGACGGCGCCTTGCGTCAGCATATTCTGTATCGGCAGGATCGACTGGAAGCGCGAGAGGATGTCGCCGGTATGCCTTTTTTCGAACCAGTCGATCGGCAGGCGAAAGAGGCGGCGCGCGATGTTCGAGGCGAGCCCGAACCCGAGTGTCGTCCCAGCGACGAGCAGCACGAATGAGCGCAGCAGCGTTGCGCCTAAGTTGATCAGCGTGAACAGCCCGAAACCGAGAGCCAGCACTGACAGCAAGTCGTGGTCGAGCGCGGGAAGCGCATTGTCGATTGCGATCTGCATATAATAGGGCGAGGCGAGCACGAAGGCATGCAGCACGAGGCTGAGCACGAGCACCTGCGCGAGCGCGCGCTTCATGCCCGTCATGCGCCGCCAGAGCTGCGACAGCTTGAGCCGCTCGCGCTGTCTGCCGGTCTCGAAATTATCGCTCGGCCGGAGTTCGAGCGCGATGCCGGTGAAGTGGTTCGACACTTCGGCCATCGGCATCCATGTCGAACGGCCATCGGGGTTATGGATCAACGCCCGGTCGCCCTTCACGCGTTCCAGCACCACATAATGGTTCATGTCCCAGTGCAATATGCAGGGGACATGAAGATTGCCGAGCTGTTCGAGCGGCAGTTTCACCGCGCGCGGGGTAAGCCCGATTTTGTCGGCAAGCCCGATCAACGAGCGCAGCGCAGCGCCGCGCAAGCTCGGCGCGAGGCGGCGGCGCATCGTGCCAAGATCGATGTCGAGGCCGTGATAGCCCGCGACCATCGTCAGCGATGCAAGACCGCATTCCGCAATCTCGGTCTGGCGAACGAGGCGCACCCGCGAACGGGTCAGAAAGCCAAGGTCAAGCATGGTGTAGTGCCCCCGTGCCCAGCCTATCGCCTCTGCACGGCGAAGAGAGGCTCGAACAGCCAGGTCAGCAGGCTTTGCTTCTCGGTGATGATCCGTGCGGTGAGTGTCATTCCCGAAACCAGCGGTTCATCGCGCCCAAACGCCGACACTGTGGCATGATCGAGCTTCACCATGACGGGATAAACGGGGATTGTGGTCCCGTGGGGACCGGCGGCACCGATCGAACTCGTCGCAACGGTCAGCACCTTCCCCTCCACCGTCCCGAAACGCTGATAAGGAAAAGCATCGACCGACAAGCGCACCGTCTGCCCCGGCTTTACGAAACCGATCGCGGCGCTCGGCACTGCCAGCTCGGCACGCAGCACCGATCCCGCCGGCACGATCGTCATCAGTTGCGTCTGGGTGCTGGCGGGTTGTCCGATGCGCGCGGTGAGCGCGGTAACCTTGCCCGCCACCGGCGCGCGCAGCACATAGGCGCGTGATCCCGCCGTGCTCGCCGCCTGCTGGGCTACCTCGGCGCGGCTCGCGGCGAGACTCGCGTGTTGCGCCCGCGCTTGCGCGCTCACCTGCGCCGCGCTCCGCTCGGCTTCCGTCAGGGCCGCGTGTTTCGTTGCGAGCGATTGCGTCAATTGCGACAGGCCTTGTCGCCGAGCAAGCAGCATTTCTTCACGCACCTGCAAGTCGCGCTGGCTGATGAAACCGCGCGCGGCGATCGTGCTGGCGCGGTCATAATCCTTCCGCGCTGATTCGATCAGCTCGCGCTGCAAGCCGATCTGCGATTGGAGCTGCGCAATTTCGGCGGTGAGGCCCGAGTTCTGCGCTGCAAGCTGGCGAAGCTGGGCATCGGATGCAGCATTAGCGGCGGTCATTTGTGCGGCGAGACTGGCATCCTGATTGGCGACGGCCACCTCGATTTGCGCCGCCGTCGAAGCCCCGCTCGCGCTGTCCTCCTCGGCGCGGATCAACGCTAGTGTGGTGCCCGCTTCAACCATCTGCCCGTCGGGGACCGGCAAGGATATGATGACGCCGTTGCGCGTTGGAAGGATCGTGGCCACGCCCTTGTCCGGCGCAATCGTACCGGTGACGGTTTCGACACGCGAATAGCTGGCTAGCGATAAGAAAGCGATGGCAACCGTAACACCCGCGAAGAGCAAATAGCCGATGGTCAGCCACGACACTGGCACAGCAATTGCCACATCGCCCGAGAGGCGGCCGGCGCGATTGGCAACGACTTCAGACCGGAATAGGCCGGGCTTACTGGCCGTCACTCTCAACGGTCGCCATCGATGAAAGCCAGAATCCGACTCATATGGTCCGCATAGTCCGCGACCGAAGAAGGTGAATCATGTCCGAGGTCCGGATAAACGACCATCTTCGCCTTCAAGCCCTTATTGATCGCCGCTTGAGCAAATCTCTCTCCGTGGAGTTTTTGCACTACGTTGTCTTTATCTCCATAGAATAGGAGAAATTCTGGCTTGCCTTGCTTACCTGTAAATAGGTTGAGAGCGGCCAGCGGTGATGCTGTGGCCAAAAATTTTTCTTTATCGGTGTCATTGTTGAAACTCGGATAAATGCTCGTATTAAAGGTTTGATCCTTCAATCCTTGTTCCAAATCTAGTGGCGATGCGTTGATGATCGCGCGATTAATATCGCGGGGTGCTGCCAGTGCCGCCAGTGCCGCCAGATTTCCACCATGACTATTCCCCATTACCGTCACATCTGTGCAACCACGTTTGCGTAGTTCACGAGCAACGGCGATCAGGTCACTAACAGAAGACACAAAATTCAAGCCTGTGCCTTGCCGATACGCAGCCTCACCAAGATCCCCGCCACCGCGGACATAGGCAGCAATATAGCTATTGCCTTTAGCAAGCCAAAAAGGACCATAAGAGGTCAAATAGTCTGCGTGTGTAGGGCTGCCATAACCGCCATAGACCTTGATAAGCGCACGGCCATGACATGCTGTTGGGCGATTGGAATCCCGTCGCGTTACCATCAACGACGCTGAGCCCGCCGCCTTATTGTCGATTTGTGTGATGCCAAATGGGGTCGACCGAAAAGTCGGAAAACGAACCTGCACGCTGGTTTCGACATGCGGGCGAGCCGCTTTGTCTCCTCTCGGGGCCGCAACGCCGAAGTATCGCAGCGGCGATAGGAAACCATCGAGGGTAACGATCAGCCGGCCGGACCGACGGTCGTTCATCGCTATTACAATATCGTCGCCCGCGCGTTCTCCCAGCTTTATCTGACCCTTCTGCGATGGATCGCTTAGCGAAACCCAACTAAGATGAGGCATTTTGCCCGTTCGTGAAACGGTATAAAGACGGTCGCCCACCAGCGCGAGCGATGTGCTGTCGCGTAAGCTGGAGGGGCTGGTTGTCTGCAAAAGAATTTCGGGAGCATCAAATTTTCGTATCAAGCGCTTCCGAGCAAAGTCGATTGCTCCGTCTTGTGGAGGAATGGGGACCGAAATAATCGATGATGAACAGACGGCGTGTTCTCTTGGCGATTTTTCTCCAGACGAAACGCATCCTGTCACATCTAGCATCAATAATTCGTTCGACGACAATAATGACAATGGGGCGTAAGTGTCGTCATGATTATAGACGTGCTTTTCTCCATTTGACGACAAAATCGTTATATATTGGGTTTTGACGTTGCTCCAGTTGGAAAATGCTGTCGTTCTAATGTGCGGCTGTTCCGTTTCTTCTATGATGCTGCCAATTACGTAATTTGGCGCACCTGCTGGTTCGAAAGACGCACCCGAGGACTGAGCCAGCCCTGTTTCCGTGACTCGCGCAACGTCAAACGAAACCCGCCAAGGATTGCCCCACATTCCACCAATCGATCCGTCATCATACGCGACCGGATATATGTATCCGTCAATCTCGATAACGCTCGACTGGAAATGGCCCGATCGCAATCGGAACGACAGCAGAAGGGTTTTTCCATCCTGGACGAACCAACAGAGAATGGCGTCGTCATTGGAAGGGAGATATTGCCATCCCGGAAAGGACGAGGCGTCCTTTAATCCATCTATATTTCGATCAAACTCTATGATGCCAACTGGTTCGCCACTGCTCCCCGCCTCAAATAGCCGAACCTCCTTGCCTTCCACCCATATCTGATAAGCTTTGCCATCGTGGTCTAGGAGGACAGCGCGCTGGTCCATGTCAGTTGCCAGTCGCATGATTTGCGATTTTCGTTGTTGCAATCCGTCCAGCGCGAACGATGTGCTTGCAAGAATCGTCGAAGCGACGACTGCCAGGACCGAAAGGATTATTTTTCTCATGTAGGGAACCCGTCGTTTCGGAAATAGCTGCGAAAGTCCAGTGTAGAGGACTTTCGCAGCCGTCCTTCCTAATTGTTCGGGATCTTGATAACGATTATCGGCTTCGGAAAATCTGGGTTGGGATTCGGAAACGGTCCAACAGGTCCGCCCGGGTTTCCACCCGGAGGCGTCGGCGGAATGTTGGGCGGCCCCTGCGTTGGGCCATCACCGCCATAGACGCAATCCACTTCATGCGCCGTCAACTCCATAAAAGCATTCCGCATATCGCAATATCCTTTAATAGATTGAAGTCGAGGCCCGTTATTCCAAGTGCCTCGATGATGACTCCGCAATCGCATATCTTGAGACGTATATAATGAATTTGTGCGGCATCCCCTCTTTGCAATTGCAGGCCGACTCGTAAGCGACCTGTATATAATAAGGAAATTATTTGACCATATTGTCAACAAAATATATATTCATATTCGAATATAGCTATAAATATTGACAATGGTATCGCGTTCGCAGTTGATGTTTGGGCGGGTTAAAATTGCTCACTCACGCCAACACTGATGACGCAG
>JAFAED010000320.1 GCA_023424275.1 Pseudomonadota bacterium
CGCGCGGCGGTCGAGGAAGGCATCCTGCCCGGCGGCGGCATCGCGCTCTTGCGCTCGCTGAAGGCACTCGAAGGCCTCAAGGCCGCAAATGACGACCAGCAGTCGGGCATCGACATCGTCCGCCGCGCGCTCCGCGCCCCGGCGCGCCAGATCGCCGACAATTCCGGCGAAGACGGTGCCTGGATCGTCGGCAAGCTGCTTGAGAGCGAGGATTATAGCTGGGGCTTCAATGCGGCCACCGGCGAATATCAGGACCTCGTCAAAGCTGGCGTCATCGACCCCGCCAAGGTCGTGCGGACCGCGCTGCAGGACGCGGCGTCGGTCGCCTCGCTGCTGATCACGACCGAAGCGCTCGTCGCCGAGCTGCCGAAGGAAGAGAAGGCCGCAGCCGTACCGGCGATGGACTTCTGACAAACCGGGGGCGGCGAAAAACCGCCGCCCCCACCCGCCCGTTTTTCCTCCAAGGACTAGATGAGGGCATTCGCCCTCGATTGCTTAGCAGACGCACGCGAACTTGCTCGTCGTCGAACGCGCGGCGGGTGGCATAGACCACGAACGTGTCGACAGCGGCGCCATTCACTGACCACTCCAAGCGGCCACCCGGGCATCGCATCCTCCCGGGCCCGTTGAAAGGAGCTGACCGAAACTCTTCGCACCGGGGCAGCAAGCATAAGATGCCGCCCGACCACATTAGAGATAAGACCTGCCGCTCTCCTCGAAAATTGAGAATACCGTACGTGCGGCAGCAATGGCCGGAGTCCGTCGCTCGGCGGTATCAAGCATCAGGTCCAACTTCAAAAGAAGGGTCGGCCAGGATGCGGAATAATCTCCTGCAAGAAAGCTCGTGGGCATATCGACTGGGATCGAGCGCTTCAGAAGCTTGCCGCCAAGCCGCGATCCTTCGAGGACATATAGGGCGCCCAGCATCGCGGACGTGCCTGTTATCGCAGGCGATCCGTCAGATGTCGGCGGCGGGACTCCCAGCACGGCCATATCCTGCACGAGGAGCGGGCCTCGTACCCGATCCGGCCAATCCTCCATCAGGTCAGCGATTCCGGCACGGTCGAGCGCCGCTTCGAGCGGCAAAAGGGCAGAAGCCTGCGCGCGCAGAAAATTCGCGTAGGAAATTCGATCGCCAAGGTTCGCTGCCGAATAAATTTCATCGACTCGCCGGTGACAGTCGGCGGTGGCGACA
This sequence comes from Pseudomonadota bacterium, assembly GCA_023424275.1. Classification (GTDB taxonomy): domain Bacteria; phylum Pseudomonadota; class Alphaproteobacteria; order Sphingomonadales; family Sphingomonadaceae; genus Sphingopyxis. Next base: position 1,196 of record JAFAED010000320.1, read on the forward strand.
CGAAGCGCCTCGCGGGCGAGATATCTGGTAGCCATCAGATGCCACCCAGCAATCTTCGCGCCTCCGCGAGCCGGCTTGCCACACTTGTCATGCTCGCGGGCTTGCGCACGACCGGTATGGCACCGAGATGATCGGGTATCATAACGCTATCGCCATAGCCGGTCGCGAAAACGAACGGCACGCCCATAGAAGTCAGGCGATCCGCGACCGCCTCCGACGTCCCCTCTCCAAGATTATAGTCCAGTACCGCAGCGTCAGGTTTGAAGCTGCCCAAGGTCAGAACGGCATGGGCCGCATCGGGCGAAAGTCGGACGTCCTTCGCCCCGAGGCGGCGCAGAAGATCCTCGGTATCGAGCGCGATCAGCGACTGATCCTCGACAAGCAGGATCGACATACCCGCCAGGCTTTCGACATCGCGCGTCTCGGCGGGCGCGTCGCCTTCGCGTTCGTCTGCATCGACCAGCGAGAGATGTTTTGCTGGTATGACGAGACTGGCCGTCATGCCGCCCGGTGGGTAGGAGATGTCGGCGCGCCCCCCCAGGTCGTATACCATCGTTGTCCGGATCAGTTTCGACCCGAACCCCTCGCGAGTCGGAGCCTTCACCGCGGGGCCGCCGGTCTCGGTCCAGCTCACCCGGCAACCTTCGCTTTCGCTACACGACCAGCCGATGTGGAGCCGCCCTTCGGGCACGGACAGCGACCCATATTTGGCGGCATTGGTCATAAGCTCGTGGATCACGAGAGCCATCACTCCGAAAGCGCGGTCGTTGAGGCGCACCTTGTCCCCGCCGGCGGCCACGCGTTCCGCATCCGGTCCGTAGCGATGAAGGCTGGCTTCCGCCTCGATCAGCGTCGCGAGATCGCCTCCCACGGTGGCACTGAGCGACTGATCATGCGCGAACGCCAGTGCGCGCAAGCGCCCCTCGAGAGAAGCCGAATAGCCGGTCACGGTTTCCGCATGCGCGCCCGTCTGCAGCGCGATCGACTTGATCAGGGTGATGATATTCTTGACGCGGTGGTTGAGCTCGTCGTTCAGCATGCGCCGGCGGTGTTCGAGCCGCCCTCTTTCTTCGGCGGTTATCTCGTTCTGTTTGAGGAAGACGTCGCGCAGATAGGTGCGGACCGTATCGGCGGCCGAAAGATCGGTCTCGGTCCACGGCTTACATTGACCGCGTACGTCCTCGCGCCAGGTCTCGAAGCTGCCGCGCGGCGTCAGCCGGTCGCCGTTTGCCGTCGTGCGGATCTTCTTGGTCGGCTCGCCAGCCCATTCGATCCGGTAAGCCTCTTCGCTGCGAAAGATCATCAGATAATCGCGCGGCGTGGAGGTCAGCGGAATTGCTAGGGCCCCGGCAACGGTGCTGCCAAATCCGCCGAGGCCGGTTGTCTGCCGCAAGTCCTGCGTATGCCAAAGCCCCAGCTTGGAGGGTTCCGATCTGGGCCGCCCGTCGCCCTCCCCGGCCAAGAATCGGACGAGGGACAAAGCTTCTGCTTCCGAAGGCGCAAGTCCGCTCGATGCCCACCGGTCTTCCGCCCAGATGCCGACCCCGTCGCAGTCGAAGAGCGCGGTGAAATCGTCGAGATGATCGCGCAGCCCCTCGAGCAGAGTTTCGTCGACCGACAGGCCCGAGAGGATTTTATCGAGGCGCTCGCGCGCGACGCCCGAGGCGACGATATGCGCGCGCCGCTCGGCAACCGAAACCTGAAGCGAGAAATAGTGGCCGAAGAGTTCCGCGCCGATGCGCAGCGCGACCGGCACGATCCTGGGACTATCGTGATGGCATGAAATCAGCCCCCACAAGGCGCCGTCGACGAGGATCGAAATCGACATCGAGGCGTGGACGCCCATATTCTGGAGATATTCGCAGTGGATCGGCGACACTGCACGAAGCTGCGCGAAAGACATGTCGACGGGCTGCTCGCCGGTCGCGACGGCGGGCTGCAGGGGTACCGGGGTGTAGGCCGAATCCCCGATCATCCGGATCGCATTGAGTTCGTACAGGCGCCGCGCCTGATAAGGAATATCCGACGCCGGGAAATGCTGCCCGAGGAAGCTTTGGAGGCCGGACTTCTTCGCCTCCGCGATGACGCGGCCCGCGCCGTTATGCAGAAACTGATAGATCATCACCCGGTCGTAACCGAGCATCGTGCGGACGAGGCGGGCGCCAGCCGTTGCCAGGCTTGCAAGCTCGGTCTCGACGCCGAGGCGCCGTACAAGAG
>JAFAED010000434.1 GCA_023424275.1 Pseudomonadota bacterium
CGGTTCGGCAGCCGCACCGAACTTGGCGCAATAATTCCAAGAACCTAGAGCTGCCGGCCCCATCCACCTTGCCGATGATCTCGTTCGAGTGCGCGGCAGGAAGCGGCGTGTCCTCATCGGTCCCGAACCTGAGTGTCACGTGATCGGCAACCAGTTCGGCATAGCGCGGTTCGAACCGTTCGAGCAGCCGGTCGCGTTCGGCAGGCGGAAGCTTCCATCCGGCGATGCTGCGGGTCATGACGCTTTTCGCTTTCGCTTTGCGGGGCCCGCGCCGAGCTCGATCCAGACGGGCGCATGGTCGCTCGTCTTGTCGAGCGCCCGCGGGCGCGTGTCGACGCCGGCGGCCTCGAGCCTCTTCGCTGCAGGCTTGTTCAGCAGCAGATGGTCGATCCGGATGCCGGCATTGCGCTCGAACGAGCGGCGCCAATAGGCCCAGAAGCTGTAGATGCGCTCATCGGGATGGAGGTGACGGATCGCGTCGGTCCAGCCCTGGTCGAGGATGTGCTGGAAGGCGGCCTTCGCTTCGGGCGCGAAGAGCGCGTCCTTCTTCCAATTCTCGGGCTTGTAGACGTCGAGGTCGGTGGGGATGACGTTGAAGTCGCCGCAAACGACGACCGGCGCATCGAGGTCGAAGAGCGTCTCCAGATGGGCCTCAAGGCGCGCCATCCATCTGAGCTTGTAATCGAACTTCGGACCCGGCCAGGGATTGCCGTTCGGAAGATAGAGGCCACCGACGAGGATGCCGCCGACCGCAGCCTCGATGTAGCGGCTCTGCTCGTCGCCGGGATCGCCGGGGAGCCCGCGCCGCGTTTCGTGGATTTCGCCGATGCGGCTCAGCATCGCCACACCGTTCCAGCGGCTCTGGCCGTGCCAGATCACATCATAGCCCGCATCGCGGATCGCCTTTTCGGGGAATTTCTCCTGAGGGGCTTTCAGTTCCTGCAGGCAGACGATGTCAGGCTCGGCCTGCGCGAGCCAGCCGAGCAGAATGTCGAGGCGGCCGCCGATCCCGTTCACATTATAGGTGGCGATTTTCACAGGTCGGGCAACATCTGGTCGGCGCGGCCCCAGCCTTGCAGCGCCTTGAGGCTCGCGCGCTTGAGCAGTTCCTTCGCGTCGGTGATCCGGAAATGCGAGGGCTTGTCGATCGTCTCCATCTCCTTCCAGCTGATGGGCGCGGCGACCGGCGCGCCTTCGCGGGCGCGCGCCGAATAGGGCATCACCGCGGTCGCGCCGCGCTGGTTGCGCAGATAATCGACGAAGATCCGGCCCTTGCGCTGCGCCTTGGGGAGGGCAGCGGTAAAGCGATCAGTATCCATCTGGGCGACGGCGCGGGCGAGCCGATGCGCGAAGTCCTTCACCTCGGGCCATTCCGCGCGCGGCACGAGCGGGGCGATCACATGGACGCCCTTGCCGCCGGTGAGCATCGGAAAGGTCTCGAGGCCCATTTGCCTAAGGATGTCGCGGAACTGAAAGGCGGCGCTGCGGACGGCCTCGAAATCGAGACCGACGTCGGGATCGAGATCAAAGACGAGCCGGTCGGCCTTCTCCACATCCTCGATGCGCGCGCCCCAGCCATGAAACTCGATCGTGCCCATCTGGACGCAGGTCATCAGCCCTTCGGGCGTGTCCGTATAGAGATAGGGCTGGTCGTCGCCGTCCTTCTCCTCGATCGTAACCTGCTTCACCGCATCGCCAAAACTTCCGGCATCATGTTTCTGGAAGAAGCATTTCTTGGCGCGGCCCTGCGGACAGCGCACGAGGCTGATCGGGCGCGAGCCCGCCCACGGCAACATGATCGGCGCGACCGCGGCATAATAGGCCGCGAGTTCGCCCTTGGTGAGCCCCGCCTCGGGAAAGATGATGCGGTCGGGATTGCTGATCGGCACAGGTGATGCGTTCGCCGCCATTGCGACCGGTTGTTCGCTCTCGATGACGACCGCCTCCGGCTTCTTGTCTTCGCGAAGTCCGAGATAGCTTGGATGGCGAAGCGTGCCCTCGTTCGTCATCTCGGTAAAAGCGATCTCGGCGACGAGCTTCGGCCCGATCCAGTGCGCGCCGCGCGTCTCGGTGCGGGGCGCCTTTATCGTCGGCTCTTTTCGTTCGAGCGGTTTCATCATCGCCTGGAGGCGGAAGAGCTCCTCGGTATCGAAGCCCGTTCCGACCTTGCCCGCGTAGCGCAGCGTGCCCTTCTCATGCACGCCTAGCATGAGCGAGCGGAACGCGCGCGACGTGTCCGAAGGCGTCCAGCCGACGATGACGAACTCCTGCCGCTTGATGCACTTCGCCTTGAGCCAGCTCCCCGCGCGCGAGCCGGCATAGCGCGCGTCAGCCTTCTTAGAGATGACACCTTCGAGACCCGCGGCGCAGAAGCTTTCGAGCAGCTTCTCGCCGCTGCCCTCGATATGGTCCGAGAAGCGGATATGCCTGGAGGCCTTGGGAAGGATCTTGGCGAGATGCGCCTTGCGGTCGAGGAGGGGGAGGGCGGTCAGATCCTCGCCGTCGAGCTCGAGTAGATCGAACGCAAAATAG
>JAFAED010000251.1 GCA_023424275.1 Pseudomonadota bacterium
CGACTGGATCGGTTTCCAGTAGGGTGTGCCGGTCGCCTGCGCCAAGCCCGCAGAAAAGATGGTTTTTCCGATGCCCGTGTCGGTGCCGATGACAACGAAGCGCGTCATGCCGCGGCCATCGCAGAGGCAAGCGCGTCGGCCATCGCGTCGATGTTTGCTTCGTCAACATTGAGCGTGATGGCGATGCGCAGGCGCGCGGTTCCCTGTGCCACGGTCGGCGGGCGGATGCCGCGAATGTCGAAGCCCGCATCGCGCAGGCTGCCCGCGATGCGCATCGTGCGGTCGTTGTCGCCGATGATGACGGGCAGGATCTGCGTGCCGCTGGCGGGGATGCCTAGGGGCACGAGGCGTTCGGCGGCGTGGCGGACGAGGCCGTGGAGGCGCGCCTGCCGCTCGGGCTCGTTCGCGACGATCTCGATCGCCTGCCGGACGAGCCAGGCGATCAGCGGCGACGGGGCGGTCGAGAAGATGAAGGGGCGGCCGCGGTTGATGACGAAGTCGCGGACGATCTGCGGGCCGCAGAGCAAGGCGCCCTCGCAGCCGAGCGCCTTGCCGCAGGTGTGGAGCGTGACGAGGTTGTCGCGGCGTACAAGATCGTGTGCGAGCCCGGCGCCGCCCGCGCCGAACACGCCGGTCGCGTGGGCTTCGTCGACGACGAGGACGGCGTCGTGCCGCTCGGCCACGGCGGCGAGCGCGGCGAGCGGCGCCCGGTCGCCGTCCATCGAATAGAGGCTTTCGACCGCGATCCACGGGGTTCCCGCGCCGCCGCCGGCGCGCCAGCGCGCGATGATGTCGTCGAAGGCTTGCGCATCGTTATGCGCGGCGGCGACATGGCCGGCGCGGCCGAGCTTCATCCCGTCGTGCGCGCTCGCGTGGATCAGTTCGTCATGGACGATCAGGTCGCCGCGCTGTGGCAGCGTCGCGAACAGCGCGGCATTAGCGGCAAAGCCGGTCGCGAAGAAAAGCGCCGCCTCGCTGCCATAATGGCGCGCGGCATGGACTTCGAGCGCTTCATGTTCGGCGTGGTTGCCGCGGAGCAGGCGCGAGCCGCCCGAACCGGCGGGCAGGCCGCGTTCGATGCCGGCGGCGAGCGCGGCGCGCAGCGCTTCGCTGTCGGCGAGCCCGAGATAGTCGTTCGACGCAAAATCGCGGCCCGTCCGCGGCGCGAGGGTGCGGCGGCGGTTGTCGGCCGCGAGCGCGGCGAGATCGGCGTGGTGGGCGGTGAAGGGAGAGGGCGCCATCATGTCTTCTCGGGCTATGGCGACGGTTGGGCGCCGGTGCGGGTGGTCGCCAGCGCCTGCCGTTCTTCGCCGGTCAGCCGGTGCGGTACCGAAATCGGTTCGAGCGTTTCGGCGTCGAACAGCGCGGTGCGCCGGCGGTCGCCCGAAACAAGATCGCTGATCGCGCGGACGAAGAAGCGCCGCATCAGCGTCGCCGTGCCCAATGGGGGCAAAGCGGCGGTGTCGCCGATGCCTTCCTTGAGGAAGAGGTGCCCGCGCGGCGCGCCGAATGCGTCCTCGCGCCGTGCCGGATCGCAGGCGGCGATCTGGACGGTGATGAAGGGGAGCTTGCCGTTCTTGAACGTGTTGAACAGCGGCATCCGGCAACAGGCGGCGTACCAGCGCAGCGTCGGTCCGTCGGTGAGGTGGAGGCAGGCGAGATGCTCGCGGCCGGTGTCGATCCGCATCCGCGCGCATCGTGCCTGCCAGAGCGCGGTTCCGCCATGCGCATCGAGGATGCGGTCATGGCCGAGGAAGCGGGTGAGGTCCTGGCAATCGGTGCAGTGGCAGACGACATGATCGCCCTGATCGGGCGCGGCGCGGAGGACGGTTCCGGTGACAGTTCCGCAGTCGCAGGCGAAGGAAAGGTCGGTGTCGTCGGCGTCGACGGAAGAGTTTACCATGCAGCCCCTATATCGTCATTCCCGCGAAAGCGGGAACCCAGTTCAGCCGTTGCGTTCAGATTGCCACCCTGCGGGTGAGCACTTTCTTGCGCTGGGTCCCCGCTTTCGCGGGGATGACGAAACTAGGGGTGGTCAGATCAGTTCTTCGACTTGTCGACGAGCTGGTTCTTCGCGATCCACGGCATCATCGCGCGCAGTTCGGCGCCGGTCTTTTCGATCTGGTGCGCGGCGGCGGCCTTGCGGCTGGCCTTCAGTTCGGGCTGGCCGGCCTGGTTGTCGAGCACGAAGTCCTTGACGAAGCGGCCCGACTGGATGTCGGCGAGGACGCGCTTCATTTCCTTCTTCGTTTCTTCGGTGATGATGCGCGGACCCGTTTTGATGTCGCCATATTCGGCGGTGTTCGAGATCGAATAGCGCATGTTCGCGATGCCGCCTTCATAGAGGAGGTCGACGATCAGCTTGGTTTCGTGGAGGCATTCGAAATAGGCCATTTCGGGGGCATAGCCTGCCTCGACCAGCGTCTCGAAACCCGCCTGGATCAGATGGGTGACGCCGCCGCACAGCACGGCCTGTTCGCCGAACAGGTCGGTTTCGCACTCTTCCTTGAAGGTCGTCTCGATGATGCCGCTGCGGCCGCCGCCGACGGCCGAGGCGTAGCTGAGGGCGAGCGCCTTGGCATAGCCGTTACCCGACGAACCCGCACCCTGGGCTTCCTGCGCGACCGCGATCAGGCAGGGGACGCCGCCGCCCTTCTGATATTCGCTGCGCACCGTGTGGCCGGGGCCCTTGGGCGCGACCATGAAGACGTCGATGTCGGGGCGTGCTTCGATCAGGCCGAAGTGGATGTTGAGGCCGTGCGCAAAGGCGAGCGCGGCGCCGGGCTTCATGTTCGGGCCGATGTCGTCGGCATAGATTTTCGCCTGATGCTCGTCGGGGGCGGCGATCATGATGACGTCGGCCCATTCGGCGGCTTCCTTGTTCGACAGCACCTTGAAGCCGGCGGCTTCGGCCTTCTTGGCGG
>JAFAED010000488.1 GCA_023424275.1 Pseudomonadota bacterium
GGCCGTCCCTGGACCATCCGCCAATATGCGGGCTTTTAGACGGCCGAGGAATCCAACGCCTTCTACCGCCGCAATCTGGCGGCCGCCCAGAAGGGCCTCAGCGTCGCTTTCGACCTCGCCACCCATCGCGGCTATGACAGCGACCATCCGCGCGTGACCGGCGATGTCGGCAAGGCGGGCGTTGCGATCGACAGCGTCGAGGACATGAAGATCCTGTTCGACGGCATCCCGCTCGACCAGATGTCGGTGTCGATGACGATGAACGGCGCGGTGATCCCGATCCTCGCCTTCTTCATCGTCGCGGGCGAGGAGCAGGGGGTCGAGCGCAAGTTGCTCGACGGGACCATCCAGAACGACATCCTCAAGGAGTTCATGGTCCGCAACACCTATATCTACCCGCCCGAGCCGAGCATGCGGATCATCTCCGACATCTTCGGCTACACCAGCCGCGAGATGCCGAAGTTCAACAGCATCTCGATCAGCGGCTACCATATGCAGGAAGCCGGCGCGACGCAGGTGCAGGAGCTGGCCTTCACCATCGCCGACGGCGCCGAATATGTGCGCTACGGCGTCGCCAGCGGCCTCGACATCGACAAGTTCGCCGGGCGCCTGTCCTTTTTCTTCGCGATCGGCATGAACTTCTTCATGGAAATCGCCAAACTGCGCGCCGCGCGCGTCCTGTGGCACCGCGTGATGACGAACCTCGGCGCCAAGGACGAGCGCAGCAAGATGCTGCGTACGCACTGTCAGACGTCGGGCGTCTCGCTGACCGAGCAGGATCCGTACAACAACGTCATGCGCACGACGATCGAGGCGATGGCGGCGATGCTCGGCGGCACCCAGTCGCTGCACACCAACGCGCTCGACGAGGCGATCGCGCTGCCGACCGATTTCTCGGCGCGCATCGCGCGCAACACCCAGATCGTCATCCAGGAAGAGACCGGGATGACCAAGGTCGTCGACCCGCTCGGCGGCTCTTATTATGTCGAGGCGCTGACGCAGGAACTGGTCGACAAGGCGTGGGAGATTATCGAGCGCGTCGAGAAGGAAGGCGGCATGGCAAAGGCCGTCGCCGCCGGCTGGCCCAAGGCGATGATCGAAACCGCGGCCGCCGCGCGTCAGGCGCGCGTCGACCGCGGCGACGATGTGATCGTCGGCGTGAACAAATATCGCCTTGCGAACGAGGATCTGCTCGAAACGCTGGAGGTCGACAACACCAAGGTCCGCGAGGCGCAGATCGCGCGGATCAACAAGACCAAGGCAGGCCGCGACGAGGCCGCGTGCCAGGCGGCGCTGAAGGCGCTGCGCGATGCCGCGGCGGGCGAACAGTCGATCGAGAACAACCTCCTCGCCCATGCGGTCGAGGCCGCGCGTGCCCGCGCGACGCTCGGCGAAATAAGCTCGGCGATGGAGGAAAGCTTCGACCGCTATGGCACCCAGCCGACCCCGGTGAAGGGCGTCTATGCCGCGCCCTATGAGGGCGACGCACGCTGGCAGCAGGTGCTCGACGGCGTCGCGGCGGTCGAACGCCGCATGGGGCGTAAACCCAAATTGCTCGTCGCCAAGATGGGGCAGGACGGCCACGACCGCGGCGCCAACGTCATCGCGTCGGCGTTCGGCGACATGGGCTTCGACGTCGTGTCGGGGCCGCTGTTCCAGACGCCCGAGGAAACCGTCGTGCTCGCGCTCGACAGCGGCGTCGACGTCGTCGGCGCGTCGAGCCTTGCGGCGGGGCACAAGACGCTGATCCCCGAACTCATCAACAAGCTTCGCGAAGCCGGTCGCAACGATATCAAGGTGATCGCGGGCGGCGTCATCCCGCCGCAGGATTATGACTATCTGCGCGACGCGGGCGTGCAGGGCATCTATGGTCCCGGTTCCAACGTGGTGGAATGCGCGGCCGATGTGCTGCGTCTGCTGGGCCACAATATGCCGCCGCTGGAGGATGCCGCATGACCGGACAAAAGCCCGAAACCCTGTCGGTCCACGCCGGGACCGCGCCCGATCCGACGACCAAGGCGCGTATCACACCAATCTATCAGACGGCGTCCTATGTGTTCGACGATGTCGATCACGCCGCGCGGTTGTTCAACCTCCAGGAATTCGGGAATATCTACACCCGGATCATGAACCCGACCAACGGAGCGCTCGAAGGCAAGATCGCTGCGCTGGAAGGCGGGCAGGCGGCGCTGGCGGTGGCGTCGGGGCATGCCGCGCAGTTCCTGGCATTTCACACGCTGATGGAACCGGGCTGCGAGATCGTCGCGGCGCGCAAGCTCTATGGCGGATCGCTGAACCAGCTCGGCCAGAGCTTTCGCAAGATGGCGTGGACCACGCATTTCGTCGACGCCGATGATGCGGGCAATGTTGCCGCCGCGATCAACGAGAATACCCGCGCGGTGTTTATCGAAAGTCTCGCCAATCCCGGGGGCGTCGTTCAGGATATCGAGGCGATCGCAAAAGTCGCGCATGATGCGGGCGTGCCGCTGATCGTCGACAACACGATGGCGACGCCGATCCTGTGCCGTCCGATCGAGCATGGCGCCGACATCGTCGTCCATTCGACAACGAAGTTTCTCAACGGCCACGGCAATGCGATCGGCGGGGTGATCGTCGACGCCGGTTCGTTCG
>JAFAED010000502.1 GCA_023424275.1 Pseudomonadota bacterium
CCCGACCTTCAGCCCCAGATAGACGTTCGCCGCCGTAAACATCAGCGTCAGAAGGCCGCCAAGCAGGATTGCCCGCAGCGTCAATTCGCGTCCGCGCGAGCTCGGCGTCGTGATGTCGGTCATCAAAATTCTCCCCGTCCGCTGTGTTGCGGGGCACCGCATGCAGCGCAAGCAAAAAGCCATGAACGTCCGTCAGTTGGACGAAAACGCCAAAAGCGACGAGCCGATATCCTTTTGACGCATCGGTCCAATATGTGGGTCCATATCGGTGTCAAATCGCACCCCATGATGTGTATCGATCTCCCCGGCCTCACGCCACCGTCTCCGCGCCGCAGCGCTGCGACGTCTTCTCGCGGGGCTCCTTGCGCCGGCCTCTTTGGCTGGCGCAAGGATGCGGCGCAGCCCCCCGCGCCTGCGAACGGACCGAAGACCCCAGGACGCGACTACCCGGCGGGCTGATCTTCGAGGAGTGCGCCGAACGCCTGCACCGCCGCCGCCGCCCCGTCCGGATGGGCCCAAACGCCCCCCGAGACCGCAAGGAAATCGGCGCCGGCCTCGATCAGCGTCGATGCATTTTCGACGGTAATCCCACCGATCGCGACGCAGGGCAATTCGAACATCCCCTGCCACCATGCGAGTATTTCGGGGTCGGCATGATGCTCGACCGCCTTGGTCGTCGTCGGGAAGAAGGCACCGAACGCAACATAATCGGCTCCCGCCTCGCCCGCTTCCATCGCGAGATGGCGGCTCGCATGGCAGGTTACGCCGATTTGCGCCTCGGGACCCAATATACGGCGCGCCTCGCGCGGATCGCCGTCATCCTGCCCCAGATGCACGCCGTCGGCGCCCAGTCGCTTCGCCAGCGCCACATCGTCATTGACGATGAACGCAACTTCGTGCGCCGCGCATAGCGCCTGCAACGGTTCGGCGAGCCGCGCCGCCTCATGCTGGTCGATATCCTTGACGCGAAACTGGAACGCGGCAACCGGCCCGGCACCCAGCGCTTCGGCAAGCCGGTCAGGAAAATCGCCGCCGACGTCGAGCGGCGAAATGAGATAAAGTTGGCAGGTCGGTGCTTTCATGGCGCGTTCATAGCGGCGACGTCACAGGCGGGCAAATGCAGAACATACACCGCCTCGCGATCATCGCCCTCCCCGCCGCCCTCGCCCTTTCCGCCTGCGCCACGACGCGCGGCGCGCCGCTGCAGGACGGCAGCGACGTCGCACTCGGCCAGAAGGCCTATGTCGACGGCCCGCTCGTCCAGCCAGTCGAAGTCGTCGAGGACAGCCGTTGCCCGATGAACGCGCGCTGCGTGTGGGCGGGCCGCGTGCGGGTGAAGATGGTGTGGATTCGCGGAAATGGCGAAAAGCAGCCGTTCGAAGCGACGCTGGGCGAGCCGGTCCAGCTTGCCGACGGTCAGTTCACGCTCGAATCGGTACGCCCCGAAAAGATGACCAACGTGACGATCAAGCCGTCGGATTATCGCTTCTCGTTTCGCTTCGCGGGCGGGCTTTAAAGCACTCGCGCCAGCACGAAGCCGTCCCAACCCTTAGCGCCGACCGTCTGGATCGCAGTCGCGTCGAGCCTTGGGTCGGCGTTCAGCATGTCGAACAGCGCGCGGGTGCCGATGATGCGCTCGTCGGCGCTGCCCGCATCGAGCACCCCGCCTTCGCGCACGACATTGTCGACGATGATCGTCGTGCCGGGGCGCCCAAGACGGATCGCTTCCTCGACATAACGGACATTACCCTGCTTGTCGGCGTCGATGAAGACGAAGTCGAAGGGCGCCTCGCCCGTCATCGCGGTAAGGCTGGCGGCGGCAGGGCCGACGCGGATATCGACCCTCGCCCCGACGCCCGCACTCTCCAGATTCGCGCGCGCGACGCGGGCATGATGCGCCTCGAGTTCGAGCGTCACGAGCTTGCCGTCATCGGGCAAGGCGCGCGCCAGCCAGATCGTCGAATAGCCACCGAGGGTCCCTAGTTCGAGGATATGCTTCGCGCCGGCCATCTGCGCGAGCAGGAAGAGCATCTTGCCCTGCGCCGCCGACACGTCGATCGGCGGGAGCCCCTGTTTTTCATTGTTCGCGAGGGTGGTGGCAAGCGCATCGTCCGCGCCGAGCAATTTGCCGGCGATATAATCGTCGACGGCTTGCCACCTCTCTCCCATCACTTCAGGCCACGGAGGCCGCGTGAATTTCGTTGATCGCGCCGCCCAGCGAGGCATTGAACTCGTCGTCGCTCATCTGGTGGCGCAGGTCTTCCAGCAGCGCGCGGCTGAAGCTCGCGATGATGCCGGGATTCTTCGCGAGTTCGACGCACGCCTCGGGACGCGCAAAGCCGCCCGACAGCGCGACGACGCGCAGCACCTTGGGATGATCGACGAGCGGCTGGAACAGCCCCGCTTCGGTCGGCAGCGAGAGCTTCAGCATCACCGGCGCGCCGGTCCAGGCGTCGAGCGCGGCGAGCGTTTCCTTGAGCAGCAGCCGGTCGGCCGCGTCGCGTTCGGCGCTCTTGATGTTCACTTCGGGTTCGATGATCGGGACAAGGCCATGCGCAGCGATCCGCGCAGCTTCGGCGAACTGCTGCTCGACGATCGCCTTGATACCCGCTTCGTTCGCAAGGTTGACGACGCTGCGCATCTTGGTGCCGAACACGCCCTTGGCGACCGCACGCGCGCACAGATCGTCGAGGCCGGGGTTCGCCTTCATCAGCTGGACGCCGTCGGCTTCGTCTTCCAGGCCCTTGTCGACCTTCAGGAACGGCACCACGCCGCGTTCCCAGAGCAGCGCGGGAACGGACTTGCCGCCGGCGTCGCCGTCCATCGTGCGTTCGAACAGGATCGCGCCGATCACCTTCTCGCCGTTGAAGCAAGGTGCGGTGACGATGCGGCTGCGCATGTCGTGGATCAGCGCGAACATCTCTTCATCATTGGAAAAAGCGTCGGCTTCGATGCCATAACCCTTCAACGCCTTGGGCGTCGAACCGCCGCTCTGGTCGAGCGCGGCGATGAAACCCTGTCCCGATTTAATCTGGTCGAGCATGGCGGCATTGGCGGTGGTCATAGGATCTCCGGTGGTTTGCATACGTATGTGGCGGTGCGCATAGCGACCCCGCAGCCGGGATGCAAATGCGCGAGAAAAATCAGGCTTTGAGCGCGTCCACGCCGGGAAGCGGCTTGCCTTCCATCCATTCGAGGAAGGCACCGCCGGCGGTCGAAACAAAGGTAAAATCCTTGCCGACGCCGGCATGGTTGAGCGCGGCGACCGTATCGCCGCCGCCCGCGACCGAAATCAGCGAGCCTTCGCGCGTCAACGCAGCAGCGGTCTTCGCCAGCGCCACGGTCGCGGTGTCGAACGGCGGCGTCTCGAACGCGCCGAGCGGGCCGTTCCACACCAGCGTGCGGCAGTTTTTGAGCACGTCGGCCAGCGCCTCGACCGCAGCGGGGCCGATATCGAGGATCATCTCGTCGGCCGCGACTTCGTGGACGTTCAAGGTGCGCGTCGGCGGATTGGGCGCGAATTCCTTCGACACCACGACGTCATAAGGCAGATGGATGGTGCAGCCCGCCGCATCGGCGGCGTCGAAGATCGCGTTGGCGGTGTCGACCAGGTCATGCTCGCACAGCGACTTGCCGACATCCACCCCGCGCGCGGCGAGGAAGGTGTTCGCCATGCCGCCGCCGATGATCAGGTGATCGACCTTGCCGACAAGGTTACGCAGCACGTCGATCTTGCTCGACACTTTCGCGCCGCCGACCACCGCGGCGACCGGATGCGCGGGATTACCGAGCGCGGCGTCGAGCGCCTTGAGCTCAGCTTCCATCGCGCGGCCGGCATAGGCGGGCAACCGGTGCGCAATGCCCTCGGTCGAACCATGCGCGCGGTGCGCCGCCGAAAAGGCGTCGTTGACGTAAAGGTCGCCGATTTCAGCGAGTCCGTCGGCAAATGCCGGGTCGTTCTTTTCCTCGCCGGGATAGAAGCGGGTGTTTTCGAGCACCGCGACATCGCCCGCCGCGAGCACCGCAACACCCGCCTTCGCGCCGTCGCCCACGGCTTCGGGGATGAACATCACCGAATGGCCCAGCACATCCTCTACCCCGCCCATCACGAGGCTGAGCGACTGCGTCGGGTTCTTCGCGCCCTTCGGTCGCCCGAAATGCGCGAGGAGCAGGACGATCGCGCCCTTGTCCGACAGCTCGCGGATCGTCGGCATCGCCGCCTGGATCCGCGTCGCGTCGCTGACCGCGCCATCGATCATCGGGACGTTGAGGTCGACGCGCACGAGGACGCGCTTGCCGGTGACGTCACCGATATCGTCGAGGGTTTTGAACGCGGTCATCGACGTTTCCTTTTGGATCAGAGAAGCTTGGCGATCACACCTGCGGTGTCGACCATGCGGTTCGAGAAGCCCCATTCATTGTCGTACCAGCTCACGACGCGCACCAGCTTGCCTTCGAGCACCGAGGTTTCGAGGCTGTCGATCGTCGAGCTGTGCGCATCATGGTTGAAATCGATCGAGACCAAAGGTTCG
>JAFAED010000505.1 GCA_023424275.1 Pseudomonadota bacterium
GTCGGACACCATACGGTCGGTCACCGCGGCGCGCATCAGATGGACGAGATGTTCGGCCGCCTCGCCTTCCGACGCCCGGATCCGTTTCGAAAAATCGGGCGCCCACCAGCGCACGGGCGCCGGCACCGGCTTGCCGCGTTCGAGCATCAGATAATGGCCGGCGGGCAGTTTCTCGACCCCCGCGACGATACAATTATCGTCGGGAACATAACCGAAAGCGAGGAAATCCTCGATCGCGGTGATATTGGCTTCCTGGCGGAGCAGCGGGTTGCGGAGCAGCCCCTTGAGTTCGGACGCGAAGGCCACCGAGCCGTCGGACAGCCGGACGTGATGGAGCGGCTTTACCCCCAGCCGGTCGCGCGCGAGGAACAGGCAGCCGCGCTGGTGATCATGCAGCGCAAAGGCGAACATGCCATTGAGCCGCGACAGGCAATCGGGGCCCCATTGGCGCCACGCGGCGATGATGACCTCGGTATCGCCGCTCGTCCGAAAGCGGTGGCCGCGATCTTCGAGTTCAGCGCGCAGCTCGCGGAAATTGTAGATCTCGCCATTATAGGTGAGCGTGACGATCTCGTCATCGCTCGCCATCGGCTGCGGACTGCCCGCGATGTCGATGATCGATAGGCGAAGATGGCCGAGCCCGACGCCGGGCGCAGTCCATTCGCCGGTGCCGTCGGGGCCGCGATGCGCCATCGGATGCAGCATCGCCCGCAGTCGCGCGGGGTCGACGGGCTTTGCCGTTTCAACGTGATAAATGCCCGCGATGCCGCACATATACCGACCGTCTAGCGCGTTTTCAGCGCGCGGTCAGCCATCGCGATGACTCCATCCGACGCGGAAACGAAATCGGTGATCGCATTCAGACCGCCGTGCCCTTCCTCGCTCGACACGATCAGCGCCAGCGCGCGCGGGTCGCCGCCCAGCAGCCGCGCTTGCAGGCCCGCGAGCTTCGCGCGGCGCGGGTTGCCGGTCACCGTACCGCCGACGACATACCATGTCGCGGCATCGCGCAACACCGGGCCGGGGTGAAGCAACCGTTCGGTCTTCGCGCCTTCGACCGCCGGCAACCCCGCGCTCCACGCCCATTTGCTGTCGGGGTCTACCGCGCCTTGCCCGAAGGCGACGACTTCGCGCCCTTCGGCCTGCCGTTCATAGCCGCCGATCGCGACCGTCACCACCTGCCCCCTGTCATTGGCGAACTGGCGCAGCACGCGCCGGTCGGCGCCGTCGAAACGCGGGGTCCAAACGGTGCCGTCCACGCGCACGTCGCGCCAGCCCGGCGGTGCTTCGACCATCATCGTTGCGGGCAGCGGCGCGCTGCGGCCGCCGACGAGCAGGCCCCAACCGGCAAAAAGCAATGGAACCGCGAGCGCGGCGGCAAGCACCGTCCCTGCCCGCCCCGTGAAGCGCGGCGTATCCCTCAGTCCGGTCACATCAACCGCAACATCGTTCGCGGGCCGGTCGAACCAGCGCAGCGCGACCAGCATGACGAGCAGTATGACGAGGCCGAAGAAAATCCAGCCATAGAAAATATGGTCGATGCCGCCCGCCGCTTCGATCCCCCAGATATCGGCCGCCACGATCGTCCCGTATGCGCGCAGCGCGTTGGCAACGATGGTGGTCGCGAGCGCCGCGACGACAAAGACGATCCGCCGCGTCCAGCTTTTGAAACAGAGATGCGCGGCGAAAACCGAATAGGCGAGCATCGCGATGAGGAAATTGACCCCCGAACATTCCTCCGCAACCTCGAAGAAACCGGCGTTGGTCGTGATGAAGACGCCCTGCATTTCGGCCGCAATGCCCGACAGGTGCAGCAGCAGCACGCTGATATTCGCGGTGAAGGTCTGGAGAAGCGGCACCAGTTCCTCGCCGAACGGGACGAGCAGCAACGCATAGCCGAGCGGGAACAGCAATCCGCGCACCAGTTTCTCGCCAAGCGCTGCGCCGACGGCACCCTGCAACATCAGGACAAGGCCGAGCTGCCGGAACAGCCCGACCCCCGCCGCTTCGCCGACGAGCCACACCAGCCCGCCGCCGGCCATCCAGACGAGCGCGGGCCACCAGAAAGCCGGGGTGAGCGGACGGAGAAGCGCCACGCGCTGCGACACCAGCCAGCCGATCATCGGAACCATCAGCAGGCAATGGGTGAAGGTCGAGCTGTGCCACCAGATGCCGGCCATGTCGGCAGCATCGCGCCAAAAGACCGCGAAGATCGTCGCCACAAGCAGCGCGAGCGCGCCAAGATGGCGTTGCCACAGCGTCATGCGGGCAGCCCCAGCAAGTCGCCTAGCGGTGCAAGGCGGGCGTTCCAGCCGTAGCGCGTGATCATCCGTGTACGCGCCGCCTGTCCCATCGCTGCGCCTCTCGCGCGGCCGTCGAACAGCGTGCAAACCGCGTCGGCCATCGCACCCGCGTCGTCGGCGACGAGCAGATGCTCGCCCGGCACGGCGTCGATCCCCGTCGCCGCGGCAGCGCTCGCGACCACCGGCCGCGCCATCGCCATCGCTTCGAGCAGCTTGCTCTGCACACCGCGCGCGAGCAGCAGCGGCGCAACCACCGCATCGGCGGCGGCGAGCCACGGCCGCACGTCGGGTACTTCGCCCGTCACGGTCACGCCGGGCAGCTTTTCGAGCGCGCGCACCTCTTCGGTCGGGGCACGGCCGACGATCGCAAAGCGCGCCTGCGGATGGCGCGCGCGGATCAAAGGCAAGATATCCGACGCGAACCAGCGCACCGCATCGATATTGGGGCGATAGTCCATCTGTCCGGTAAAGACCGCGAGCGGCCCCTGCCCCGCCCCGACGGCATCGAGCGGGATCACCGGATCGAACCGTTCGGTGTCGATGCCGTTTTCGACCGCGCGCACCCGATCGGGGCCAAGGCCGCTATGGCTGCGGAACAGGTCAGCCTCGGCCTCGCTGACGAACAGGCTGGCATCGACGCGGCGCGCGACGTCGGCCTCATAGGCGCCCAGCATGCGTGCTTCGCGCTTGTGTACCCAGTTCAGCGGCTGACGCTTGTCCTGATCGGCATAGGTGGCGAATTTGGCCGAATCGACGTCGACAAAATCCATCAGCACGGGGCCGGCGAAACCGGCCGGGATATATTGCGCCATCTGGCCCGAGAAGGCGACGATATGGGTGATCCCGCCGCGCGCGACGAGCGCGTCAATATGACGTGCCAGCGCGGCATTGCGGAACAGGCGGTTCGACACCGGCTCGCCGCGCGCGACCGCCTGCATCAATGCCAGCGGGCGCGATACGCTGCGGACCTCGACCGCGAGGCTTTGGCAAAGCGGCGCCATCTTGTCGCGCGCCAGTGCCGCATCGGCTTCAGTATCCGCGAGCGACGCGACATGGACCGGCGCAAGCCGGGCCAGCGCCTCGAACATATGCCAGCTGCGGATCCGGTCGCCGCGGTCGGGGGGCCAAGGCGCGCGGTGAACGAGAAACAGGATTTCGGCCATTACCCCAGCCCGCGCGCGATCAGCGGCCCGATGCGGTTCGCCGCCCACAGTGGCAGCTTTTTCCAAAGGTCGACCTGAAGGCGATATTTGGCGCTGTTGGGATTGGTGTCGCGCGGCGTCTCGCCGGGCGCGAGCCAGCGCGCGTAGACAAGCGGCTGCGGTTCGAAACCCCAGTTCTTCTTGTATGCGAAGGGGCCGGTGCCGACTTTTGACCGGCCGAAGTCGAAGCGCGTGCAGCCCTGCGCGCGCGCATGGCGCATCAACGCGAAATACAGGAGTTCGTTGGCTCGCAGCCGGCGCGCATCGGCGGTGCCCCCACCCCAATAGGGCATGACGGTGCCGCGCCAATACAGGCTGAGCACGCTGGCGACTGGCAGGCCATCCTCGCGAATGGTGAGAATGTCGGCGGCGTCGCCAAAGGCATCGAGCACCGCATCGAACAGCGCTTTGGGGAAGACCGGCGTTCCAAGGTTGCGAACGCTGGTCGCGTAAATGCGATAATGATCGCGCCGTTCAGCGGCGTCGCGCCCCGTCGTCACGCCGAGCGCGCTTTCCAGAACCTTGCGAACCTCCGCGCGCTGCTTGCGCGGGATGGCGAGAAGTTCGGCATCGTCATCGGCGGCAAGATCGCGCGCGAAACCGGCGTAGACACCTTCCTCGACCCGCCAGCCTTCCCCGCCGGGGAAAGGACCGCCGCGCAATTCGACCGACGGCACGCCAAGCGATGCCGCCATCGCGGCCGCGCCCTCAGCCAGCGTCACCGCAATCGCCGGATCGTCGGCCAGAATGCCGCCGTCGACGGCAAAGCCGCTGCCGACCAGCGCCTGCCCGAACAGCGGCGAGCGGATATGATGGAGCGGGAGGATGCCGATGAGCGCGCCGCTCGCGTCGCGCGCGGTGACAAGGTGGCAGCGATGCCCCGTGGCCCTCGTGATCGCATCGCACCATGCGCGGCTATGGAAGGGCGTCGCGTCGGGATGCGAGGCGACATAGGCGTCCCATTCGGCAGCGTCGGATAGCGGCGCGCCGGAAAAACCGCCCTTCACGGGAAGCGTCGGCGCATTCACGCCGCCACGCGCCAGGGCTGCGCGCGCTGCTGCTGCGCGGGGAGCAAGGCGTCGGCGCGCGTCCATTCGAAGTCGGCGAGCAGCTTTTTCAACTTGCCAGCCATGGCGGACAAGCCGCTGTAATGACGGATCTTCGACTTGATCGGCGCATCGGCGACGCGCGGCTGGCCGGGATCGATTTCCCATGGATGGAAATAGAGGATCGCGGGATGCCCCTCTTCATTCATCCGCGCGATCGCCCAGCGCGTAAAACCATAGGGAAGCAGGCGCATGAAACCGCCGCCGCCCGCTGCCAAGGTACGCCCCGCGACGCGCGCCGTCGTCACGGGCCATTCGACGAGATCGCTGTCGGTAAGGGGGCGCCAGGCGTGGCGCGGGCTCTGCGGCCAGCCATAATGGTCGTGCACGACGGGCGCGACGCTCGACGAAAAGGCATAGC
>JAFAED010000559.1 GCA_023424275.1 Pseudomonadota bacterium
ACGTGACCGCGGCGACGGTCGGGTCGCGATAAAGGCCAAGAAAGGACATTGCGGTCGACAGCACGCCCGAGCGCTCGTTCTCGCTCTTGTTGAGCAGTTCGCGCGCTGACGATGCGACGACGGGATGGACCTGCGGGATTTCGGCGGTGCCGAGATGATTGGTCGCCATCATTCGGCGCAAGGTCGCGACGAACGAGCGCTGTGGGTCCGATAGAAATGTCGCGACGCGCGCGAGCGTCTTCTCTTCCTCGGCATATAGAATGTGGAGAATCGCGCCGACGAGAAGCGAATGCGATGTTTTTTCCCAATGGCTGCGCCGCTCGAGCGCGCCCTCGGGATCGACCAGGATGTCGGCGATATTCTGGACGTCGCGAACCTCATGTTCGCCGCGACGGACTTCGAGCAACGGATTGTAACGCGCCGAGCGGACGTCGGTGGGATTGAAAAGAAGTGTGTGCGAGAAGCGACCGCGCCAGCCGGCGGTCAGCTCCCAGTTTTCTCCCTTGATGTCGTGCACGACGGTGCTGCCGGGCCAACTGAGCAATGTCGGGACGACGAGACCGACGCCCTTCCCGCTGCGCGTGGGTGCGAAGGCCATGACATGCTCGGGCCCTTCGTGACGAAGAAAGCGTCCTTGCAGGCGACCAAGAAACACGCCGGAGCCTCCGAATAGCCCAGCTCGATCAAGCTCGCGATATCTGGCCCAGCGCGCCGAGCCGTAAGTCGTGACGTGCCGCGACTGCCGCGCGCGCCAGAGCGAGCCCGCGATCGCAGCGCCGCAGCCCAGAAACCCGCTCGCGCTTGCCAGCGTGCCGGCCTTGTCGAACACCTCCGGCGCATAGGCCTCATAGTGATACCACCAGCCGAATATCGCCCAAGGCTCGTAAACCGGCGTATCCAGGACAATGGACCATGGCTTCCCAAGCTGAGGCTGGTACCCCAGCATGGCGGCGCACCACTGCGTCGAAGCCCAGATGCCGGCGACCATAATCGCGAACACGACGAAAATTTGGCCGATGAGCAATTTGGTGGGGGTCACGATCGAGCTCCATCGGGATGGACGCATCCCGTTGGGCTCCAGATCGCCGTGTTGGTAGAGGATTGAGAGTGTCGGTCCGCACCTCGACGTCAGCGGCACCCTTGCCAGATATCGGCTTTGCGCCCGATGTCAGCCATTCGGCGCTGCGCTTATAACGCTATAAAGCAAGCGCGTTTTCCGTGACCGCTATGCCCGCTTTCGGCCATCTTCGAATGGAAAGGCGCCCCCCCTCCCCGCTGCGAACCTTAGTACCCTGATGGTCAGGACAGGCCCGGCCCCCCACGCTGCCGGCCAATCGTCCAGCTGACGCCGCGCTCGCGCATGACCCCCGAAACCGGCTTGCCGAGATGCCGCTCAAGCACGGGGCGCCATGGCACGAGGGAGAATTCGCGTGCGCGCTCAACGAGCGCGTGGCGGCCGCTGACGAGGTCGACCGCCCCCTTCAGCCGACCCTCAATCCGCTCGCCGGTCGCGGCTTCGACGAAGCGCTTCCCCGTCTCGGCTTCGAGCGTCGCTGCAATGCCCAGCAGCTCGCGCCGTTGGAGGCGTGCAAGCATAGCCGGCCGATAGCGGATCTTTCCGGCTTCCTCGAACGCCAATCCCTCGGTAAGCAACCATTGCCTACGGGACGCAAGTGCGGCGCGGGTCTCGCCGCCAAATCCCCCATCGCGGACCGGCGCCGGCTCGGATGCGACAAGCTCGCGGTCGAGCCAGGTCGCAGCGTCCATCGCGAGGAGTTTTTCGAGCGGCTCGGGCGAGACGACTTCGACACGGACCGGATTGTCCTTTGCGCGCGTCACCTCATAGGCGGCGGCGCGATCGAGATGGTCGGCGGCGATGACCCAGCTTCCATCGGCTTCCCGCTCGACCGCTCCCCCAACGCGCCGCATTGCTTCGAGGCGGCGAACATGCGTCTCGGCAAATTCCTCGCTTGCGGAGGGATCGAAGCGAAGATGCGCATCGACCGTATAACGCCCGCCATTCGCGGCGGCGACCGCGGCGATCGTCCGGTCGGCGGGACGCGTAGCTGGAACCACCGGCTCGACCCGAACAATTGCGCCTGCGGACAAAGGCTCGAGAGCGGCCCGGCCGATGTCGACATAATGCGATCGACCGTCGGTCGCCTCGACGATCAGATAATGGCGGTCGCGATACTCGTCGGCAAGCCCGCGCTCGACGAGCCGGCCGACGATCCCCTGCCCGCTCGACGGATCGAAGATGATGCGGTCAGCGTGCGCCGGCGCAATCGCCCGCTCGCTATAGGCCCGCTGCATCGTTCGTATGATATCGCCGCGCTCGCCCATCCGCCGCAGCGCGTCCTCCATGCCCGCTCTGAGCTGCCAATGCTGCGCGCCGACCGATTTGGCGAACCCCAGCTGCTCAAGCTTGCGCAGCCGCCCCATCCGGATCGTCTGCTCGAACGCATTACGGCCGTCGGACGTCACGAGAATGTCGCGCGCCGCGTCGCTCAGCAGTTGGCGATCGATGCTCGTCAGCCGCTCCTGTTCGACCTCGGCGCGCAGGCGGTCCTCGATCGCGCGGTCGCTGCGCGGGCCGAGATCGAGATCGACGAGCTCGCACGCACGCTCGCGCAGCCCATGGCTCAGATAGTCACGCGCGATGATCAGGTCGCGGCCCGAATCGTCCTTGCCGCGCAGGATGATATGGGTGTGCGGATGGCCGGTGTTGAAATGATCGACCGCGACCCAATCGAGACGCGACCCGAGATCCTCCTCGGCGCGCGCCATCAACCGCCGTGCGAGCGGCTTCAGATCCTCATAGTCGCCGCCATCCTCGGGCGAGACAATAAAACGGAATTGATGACGGTCTTCGCGCGCCTGCTCCAGCCACGCCGCCCGGTCGATCCGATCGTCGTCGGGACCATAGAGGCGGCCGCGTTCGCCTTCGCGCGTCGTCCCGTCGCGCTCGACGTAGCGCAGATGTGCCTTCGCGCCGTCGAAGCCCTTCCCCTTCAATAAAATCGTCCGCGCTTTAACGATGACGCGGCGGCGCCGATAAGCGGCATATCGATCGCGCGTTGCGAGGACGCGTCCCGTACCAGCACCGCGACCGATACGCGATCCGCTGAAGCCTGACCGGCGCCCTGCTGCCTTGCCGCCTCGCGCGAGATTGGCGGCGGCGATCACGCGGCTCGCAAATTTGCGCGCGCGCCGCCCCTTTCCGCGTGCGCGCATGCGGCCAAGCCGCGGTTCGAACTGATCTTCGCCAGCCATGAGCGTGAGCATGACGCAGCGCCGATTGCCTGGAAACCGGTGCCGGTAGAGAGCCCGGAAATCCGCGCCGCTCTGCACTGACGGCACTGGCCAAGGATTGACGGCACTGTTCGAACCGCCAAAAAAGGATGTGCAGACAAGAGCTTATGGGACCGCAGGTGCCATAGCTTCTTTATCTTGCCTTCCGCCGCTCTATCCTCATACCCGCCCTCTCGCGTCCTTCGTGGTGGGCCCGGCAGGACTCGAACCC
>JAFAED010000571.1 GCA_023424275.1 Pseudomonadota bacterium
GCGGTCGTCGCGCTGATGGCCGAGGCCAGCGCCAAGGCGGTCAAGACCTGCACGATCGGTTTCGATCAGGCCGCGCTCGACGAAACCGCCTATGCGGAAGCGATCGCCGAACGTTTCGCGACCGACCACCGTACGCGCACGGTGGCGGCGAGCGATTTCGCGCTCGTCGACCGGATCGCCGACCAGTTCGACGAACCCTTTGCCGACGCCAGCGCGCTGCCGACGTACCGCGTGTGCGAACTCGCGCGCGAAGAGGTCACCGTGGCGCTGTCGGGCGATGGCGCCGACGAGGCCTTTGCCGGCTATCGCCGCCTCGTCTTCCAGCATCAGGAGGAACGGCTGCGCGGGCTCATCCCGGGCTTCATGCGCCGCGGGTTGCTCGGCCCGCTGTCGCGCGTCTGGCCGCAGATGGACTGGGCGCCGCGTCCGCTGCGCGCACGGGCAACGCTCGCCAGCCTGTCGAAGAGCGGGGCTGAGGGCTATGCCGAAGCGGTCGGTGTGACCGGGGCCCAGCAACGCTCGCGCCTGTTCAACGATGCCGCGCACCGCGCGCTCGGCGACCATGTCGCCGAGGCACGCTATTGGAAGGCGATGGCCGACGCGCCCGCGCGCGAGGCGCTCGACCGGGCGCAATATGCCGACCTGATGATCTGGCTGCCCGGCGATATCCTGACCAAGACCGACCGGATGAGCATGGCGGTCAGCCTCGAGGCGCGCGAGCCTTTGCTCGACTATCGCCTGATCGAGTTCGCCGCGAGCCTGCCCGCATCGATGCGCGTCAAGGGCAGCACGGGCAAGGCGATCATGAAGCAGGCGATGGAACGCTATCTGCCGCACGATATTCTCTATCGTCCGAAAATGGGCTTTGTGACGCCGGTGTCGCAGTGGTTTCGCGGCCCGCTCGTCGATGCCGCCAAGGGGCTTGCGACCTCGTCGACCCTCGCCCGGTCGGGCTGGTTTGACATGGCCGAAATCGAGCGCATCGTCGCCGCGCACCAGTCGGGGCGGCGCGACCATGGGCGGTTGATCTGGCAATTCTTCATGCTCGAAAAATCGCTGGCAAAGCTGTTCGGGATCTGACGCGCCTTTGCCCGGAAGGGGAAGGACGCAGATGATTTGCCACCCATCCTTAACGCTTGGCTGCTAGGCTCGCTTCCGATGACGGTCCATCCCGCCTTTTCGGTCGACAGTAGCGCGATACCCGCCGACGGCGCGCCGCTGACGGTGCGCGTCGTCGATCCGCTTGCGCTCTCGGACGAACTCGCGGCGGCCTGGGATCGGCTCGCCGATGAGGCGAGCGAACCCAATCCCTTTGCCGAACGCTGGTGCCTGCAATCGGCGCTTCACCTGCTCGATCCCGATCGGCAGGCGCGGCTGGTGCTCGTGCGCGACGGCAGCGACGGGCCGGTGATCGGCATCATGCCGGTCGCGCTCGCGGCGCACTACGGCCGGGTGCCGCTCCGCCATGTCACCGGCTGGGCGCATCCCAATCATTTCCATGGCGCGCCGCTGGTGCGCGCCGGTTTCGAAAGCCTCTTCTGGTCGATCCTGCTCGGCTGGTGCGATGCCGCGCCATGGGCGCGGACGCTGGTGCATGTGCCGCGCCTGACCGAAGGCGGGCCGCTCCACCGCGCGCTGGTCGACGTTGCGCGCGTTCGCGGCGCCGAGGCGGCGGTCGTTCACCGCGAGGAGCGCGCGCTGCTCGAAAGTGCGCTGTCGCCCGAAGCCTATTGGGACGAGGCCGTGCGCGCGAAAAAGCGCAAGGAGTTGCGCCGACAGGCGAACCGGCTGGCCGAACTGGGCGCCGTGCGGTTTCGCCGCTGGCAGGCGGGCGAGCCGATCGATCCATGGATCGACGCCTTTCTCGATCTCGAGGCGCGCGGCTGGAAAGGCCGCGCCGGATCGGCGCTCGCGAGCCATGGCGATACCGAAGCGTGGTTCCGCGCGATCCTGACGGGTGCGGCCGCGGCGGGCCGGCTCGACATGCGCGCGATCGACCTCGACAACCGTCCGCTCGCGATGCTCGTCAATTTCCTCTGCCCGCCGGGCGGCTTTTCGTTCAAGACCGCGTTCGACGAGGATCACGCGCGTTTCTCGCCGGGCGTGTTGTTGCAACAGGCGAACCTCGACCTGCTGGATGATCCGCAAATCGGCTGGGTCGACAGTTGCGCCGCACCCGGTCATCCGATGATCGACAGCGTGTGGCGTGAACGCCGCGCGCTCGTCTGGGTCAATGTTCCGCTGTCGGCGCCGTCCGACCGGCTGCGTTTCGCCCTGCTGTCCAGGGCCGAACGCGCCTGGCGGCGCTGGAAGGGGGCCGAGGCGCCCCGAAACGAAATGGAAAGTCCGTCATGACCGCGCACCAGCCGATCGCCCGGCCCGTCTTCCCTGCCGAAACGCTCGCACAGGTGGCGGCGCTCTATCCGCAGCAGGCGGGGCTGCTCCATCATCATCTGCCCGACCACCCCCTGCTGTCGCTTGAGGCGCTGGCGGTGCTCGGCGAAGGCCTTCCGGCGAGCGCGGTCGAATATAATCCGGGCAATGTGCCGATCGGCATCCTGCCCGAAGATGTGCCGTCGAACGGCCTGTCGATCGGCGAGACGATCCGCACGATCGACAGCAACGGCAGCTGGGCCGTGCTCAAGAATATCGAGAATGTTCCAGCCTATCGCACGCTGCTGATGGACCTGCTCGGCGAACTCGAACCCGTCGTGGAGCCGCGCACGGGGGCGATGCTGACGCCGCAGGGCTTCATCTTCATCTCGTCGCCCGGGTCGATCACGCCCTTTCACTTCGACCCCGAACACAACATCCTGCTGCAACTGCGCGGGACGAAGGTGATGAACGTCTGGCCGGCGGGCGACGAGCGTTTCGCGCACCGGCGCGAACATGAACGCTATCATGCGGGCGGCCATCGCAACCTGCCGTGGCAGGAGGCGTACAAGGATGATGCGCAGCAGGTGCCGCTCGGTCCCGGCGACGCGGTGCTGATGCCGGTGATGGCGCCGCATTTCGTCGCCAACGGCGATGCGCCGTCGATCTCGCTGTCGATCACCTGGCGCAGCGAATGGAGCTATCGCGAGTCCGAAGCGCATGCCGCCAACGCGGCGCTGCGCCGTATCGGCCTTGACCCCGCGATGCCGCCGCGCTGGCCGAGCTACGCCTGGGTGCGCTCGGTCGGCTGGCGTATCGCGCGAAAGCTGCGGATCGTGCACTAATTCCCATTGCCTTGCCGTAACAATCTCATATCGTTGCGATATTGGGGCAAGGGGTTGCAGGGGCTATGAATAATCGGGTTTTGACATTGCTGCTTGCGGCGATGTGTGTTGGCGTTCCGTCGAGCGTGGCGACCGAGGCCGCGCAGCCGGCATCGGCGCTGCGCCCGCCGCGCATTCCGACTCTCGATTTGGCGCAGCTTCCGGAAATTTCGAACGCCATGCTGTCGCCCGACGGCATGCGCCTCGCGTTTCTGGCGCGCATCGAGGGGCGCGAGGCCGTCGCGTATCGCGGCGTCCGCGACAGCGTGATCGAGCGGGTCGACCTGCCCGAAAAGGTCGATTTCAACTGGCTGCGCTGGGCCGGTCCGAACCGCATCCTGTTCAGCGTCGGACGCAATATCCCTTATTTTGGCGAAGAGGCGCGGCAGACCCTGCTCATCATGAAGGATCTGTCCACCGGCGTGGTCAAGGTGTTGAACCGTGACGGACAAGGACTGGAAGGCGACGACGTCCTGTTCGTCGACCCCGACGGGCAATATCTGCTGCTGTCGATCCAGCGGAGCGTCTATGATTATCCGTCGGTTTTCCGGGTTTCGCTGCCCGACGGCAAGATGAGCGAGATTGTCCGCGCAAGGGCGCCGGTGTGGGAA
>JAFAED010000574.1 GCA_023424275.1 Pseudomonadota bacterium
GCGATGACCCAGCGGCCGTCGACCTTGCGAAACAGGCGGGTGTTGATTCCCTGTTGCGCGCGTTCGGGCCGCGTCAGGCGATAGTGGCTGATCAGCAGCGCGGCGTCGGGCGCGAGCATGTCGATGCTGATGTCATAGAAATGGACGGTGCCGCGGCGCTCGGGTGAGCCGCCATAGTCGCGGACATAATGGTCGAGCGTGCCCTGCCATCCGTCCTGGATCTTGCCGCCAGAGACGAAGATCACGCCGGGGTTGCGGAAGCCCGCCATATAGCCCGCGAAGTCGCTGCGGTTCCACGCCGCTTCCATATCGGCGATGACTTTCAGGATCGCCGCCTTTTCGGCACCTTCGTCGGCATGCGCGGGCGTCGCCGCAGCGAACAGCAGCAGCGCCGCCAGTATCCTCGTCCATTTCGTCATGACGGCCTCCCTCAGGGTTTGCGCAGGAACAGCGGATGTTCGGGCAAGCGCGAACGATCGACAAGCCTGCCCTGTGCAATCACCGCCTCGACCTTTTCGATGTTGCGGATATCGGCGAGCGGGTCGGCGGAGAGCAGGACGAGGTCGGCGATCTTGCCGGTCTCGATCGTGCCGAGATCTGCCTCCATCCGCGCTGCGGCGGCGCCATGCTTCGTCCCCGCGACGATCGCCTGCATCGGGGTCATGCCAAGTTCGACGAGCCCTTCGATCGCACGGATTGTCCCGATCCCCGGTTCGGCCTCGTCGCCCTTGGGCATGCGGCGGAACTCGGGCGCGTCGCCATAATAGCTGTCGGTCGCGGGGGTGACGCGGCATCCCGCCTTGATCAGCCGTTCGGCGTTGCGGCGCTGGATGTCCTGATTATCGTCCATCGCCTCGAGCCGCCGCCAGCGTTCGGCGCTGGTTGTCGCGGGTGGCATTTTCGCGATCGACGCCTCAACCTCGGCGCGCTTCGCCAAATGCTTCCTGCGATAGTCGCCGGTGATATAGTTCGACCGGATCCCGCACAGCACATCCTTCTTCACGATCAGCGCGATCAGCTCGTCCGTGAGGTCGCGGCTGGTCAGTTCGGGATGCTGGATCAGGTCGATCCCCGCCTCGACCGCCAGCGTCAGCCCTTCCGAACTCGTCGCGTGCGTTTCGACAGGCTTGCCGCGCTTGTGCGCTTCCTCGACGATCACCGCCTGCTGGCGCGGTGAAAATCCGATCAGCGCGGGGCGGAGGAAATGGCTGGTGCCGCCATATTTGATGAAGTCGACCCCCTTGTCGAGATAGCGGTTCATCGCAACGCGCAGCTCGTCGGGCGTCATGTCCATGATCTCTTCGCCCATGTCCTGCGCAAGCAGGTCGTTCCATTTCTCCTGGAACAGCGACAGCTCCGAATCCTTGGTGAGCGAGAAGGTGAGTGAAAAGGGGCCGCCCCAGCCGAGGATATTGCCCGCCGCCTTCAGCCGCGCGCCGACCACTTCGCCGCGGTCGATCCGGTCGCGCACCGCAAGGATTGGCGGGAGCACGCCATAGCTGTCGCGCATCGTCGTCACGCCATAGGTCAGCGCGCGCTGCGCGAATTCGAGCGCGAGCTCCTCGCCGCGGTCTGCATATTTGAGCGACGTGTCGCGCCGCGCCGGCTGACCATAGACCGAGACATGGACATTGCTGTCGATGAAGCCGGGGAGAAGATAGCGCCCGCGCCCGTCGATCACCCGCGCCCCACCGATGTCCCCACCGCTCTTGGCGATCGAGGCGATCCGGCCGTTTTCGATTCGTACGGTCATATCGCGCTGGGGCGGAGCGCCCGTCCCGTCGATCAGCGTGACGCCGGTAATCGCAACAGGCGAGTTGCCCGATGTCTCCGCCCGAGTCGCCGCAGGAAGGGCGATCGCCGAAATCATCAGAAACATGCCCGCAAAAGCGGTTCGAAGACAGTTTATTGCGGTCATCCGCGCCTCCCCGGAAACTTGTGGCATTGACTCTCGGAAGATTGAGTATATCGTATTTCGTATACAGTAATAGCAAAAAGGGGTCCGAAGTGCTGTATCGCGAGGATTTAGCGACGCATGAAGCCGCCGCTCTTTCGCAGCCCGCGGCGCGCGCCTCGATATGGCCCGGTCATTTTTGCGCTTCGCGGCTCGATAGCGATGCCCCGACCTCAACCGATCACCGCCCCGCGCCCGGCGAAGGGACATCCCCTTTTGCTCCGGCTGCCGGCGAGGGCGCCCCAAGCTCCATCATGTTCGTCGCCCAGCGAGAAGAAACAACAGGCTGAGTGGCGTCCGGGGAAGCGTGCAGGAGAACGCTGTCGTCCGCCAACCGGCGTGCGCAAACCAAAGCAACGACAGGCCAAAGGCCATAAAACAGGGAGCCTACCATATGTCTTTCGATCGAATCCATCGTCCGCAGGCCCGTTTCCGCCGCGTTCTTCTTGCCACCAGCCTGTTGTCCACCGTCATCATCCCCGGCGCCGCCGCCGCACAGGATGTCGCGGTCGATGAAACCGCGGCCGGCGCACCGACCGAGATCATCGTTACCGGGTCGCGCCTGCAACGCACCGACCTGACCGCGCCCAGTCCGATCACGATCGTTGGACAGGAAGACGTCCAGCTGTCGGGCAACCTCACGCTCGAAAAGACGATGAACGAATTCCCGCAGCTCGCCTCGGGCAACACCTCGACCGTCAACAATGGCGGCGGCGCGGGCGTGCTCACCGCGAACCTGCGCGGCCTGGGCGAAACGCGCACGCTGACGCTCGTCAATGGCCGCCGCTTCATTCCCGCCAACTCGAACGGCTCGGTCGACCTGACCAGCATCCCCGACGCGCTGATCAAGCGGGTCGAAGTGATCACCGGCGGCGCATCCGCCGTTTACGGGTCCGATGCCATCGCGGGCGCGGTCAACTTCATCCTCGACGACAGTTTCGAAGGGCTGCAAATGTCGGCGCAGGCCGGCATTTCGGACCGCGGCGACGCGGCGTCGAAAAAGATCGATATCACCTTTGGCGCCGACCTTGGCGGCGGGCGCGGCAATGTCGCCATCTCGGGCGCCTGGGCGAAGCAGAATCCGATCACGCAGGCCGACCGTCCGTTCGGCAAGGTGCCGCTGGCCGAGATCAACGGCGCGCTGGTCTATTCGGGTTCGGGCAACATCCCCGGCACCCGCGTCCCGCTGAGCCTTGCGCAGCGCGACGCGCTCGTCGGGGTCAACATGACGCCGACCGGGCCCTGCACCTCGATCACCGGCATCCGTTTCGGCGAGGGCGGCACGCCGCTGCCCTATTGCCAGCCCGAGGACACCTATAATTACGCGCCCTTCAACCTGCTCCAGCGCCCGCTCGAGCGCATCAATTTCTCGGCGCTGGCG
>JAFAED010000029.1 GCA_023424275.1 Pseudomonadota bacterium
CCCGACGAGAAGTCGAAGACATTTTCTTCCTCGAGACTCGACGGGTCGGCGAGCGCAGGGGTCGCGACGGTTGTGCCGGTATCGCGCATATGGTTGAGCACGCGGCACACATATTCGGACACGATGTTGGCGCGCAGCGTCCAGCTTGCATTGAGATAGCCGAAGACCGCCGAGAAGTTCGGCACGTTCGAGAACATGCACGCCTTGTAATAGAAATGATCGTGCCAATCGACGGGCGCGCCATCGACCCGCACCGGGATCTTGCCCGCGACCGCGAGCTTCAGGCCCGTCGCGGTGACGATGATGTCGGCGTCGAGATGCTGCCCCGACTTGAGCTGGATGCCCGTCGCGTCGAATTTTTCGATATGATCGGTCACGACCGACGCCTTGTCGGCCTTCATCGCTTCGAAGAAATCGGCATCGGGGACGAGGCACAGCCGCTGGTCCCACGGGTTGTAGGGCGGCGTGAAGGCCTTTGCGTCATAGCGATCGCCAAGGCTGGCCTGCAGTTTCTTGGTCAGGAATTCTTTGACCTTCTCGGGCTTTTCGCGCGCGCGGCGGAAGGCGAGATCCTGCAGTCGGACATTCTTGAAGCGCGTGATCTTGTACGCGAGCCCTTCGGGCAGGAATTTGCGGAGAAAGTTTGCGAACCCGTCCTTCGCCGGCCGAATGAAATACCAGGTCGGGGTGCGCTGCAGCATCGTGACATGCGCGGCTTCTTTCATCGACGGGACGATCGTCACCGCGGTCGCGCCCGATCCGATCACGACGACCTTCTTGCCCTTATAGTCGAGATCTTTCGGCCAGAATTGCGGGTGGATGATCTGGCCCTTGAAATCCTCGCGGCCCGCGAACTGCGCGTCGAAGGGTTCGTCATAATCATAATAGCCCGATCCGAGGTAGAGCCAGCGCGCGGTCGTCGTCGACCGTCCACCCTTGCTGTCCTCCATCGTCACCGTCCAGCGCGCGGCGCTGCTGTCCCAGTCGGCGCCGACGACCTTGCTGTCGAAGCGAATGCGTTCGCGAATGCGGCGCTCGTCGACGATGCGGTTCAGATATTCGAGAATCGAGGGGCCGTCGGCGATGGATTTTTCATGCTTCCACGGTTCGAATACAAAGCCGAGCGTGTGCATGTCGCTGTCCGACCGGATGCCGGGGTAGCGGAAAAGATCCCAGGTGCCGCCGAGCTGTTCGCGGCGTTCGACAATGCCGAAGCTGCGGTCGGGGCAGTTCATTTGCAAATGCACCGCCATGCCGATGCCCGAAATCCCTGCGCCGACGATCAGCACATCCTGATCGACCGGTGCAGCCTTCGCGTCTGCCGGGCGTTCCATCGTCGCCGTACCTGCCATCATCCTGTCTCCCGACTATGTTTGGACGCAGCTTACGCACCGCGTTGCAATTTGCAATCGAATTGACGTTTACGGAAAGCAGCGCGGCGATGAAGGCTTCTTGTCGCTGTCACATAATTGTCATAGGGGCGTAGCCTCTTTGTCACCCTTTGCGTCACGCCCCTGAAATCATAGGAAAGGATGAAAGCCCGATGCGTCAAATCGCCGTCCTCCCTTACCGATTCGGCGGCCCCGCGCAGGATGGCCCGACCGAAATCCTGCTGATCACATCGCGCGAAACGAAGCGCTGGGTGGTGCCGAAGGGCAATCCGCTGAACGGCATCACGCGTCATGCCGCCGCCGCGATCGAGGCGGAGGAGGAGGCGGGGGTGATCGGCGCGGTCTGCCCGACGCCGATCGGCAGCTATGAATATCGCAAGCGCCGCGCCAACGGCGCGTGGATCATGTATAATGTCGAAGTCTTTCCGCTCGCCGTCACGAACGAGCTCAGCGACTGGAAGGAAATGGACGAACGCGACCGTAAATGGTTCTCGTTCCGCGATGCCGCATCGGCTGTGGAAGAACCCGATTTGCAGGCGCTGATCCGATCGTTCGGCGATGGCGGTTTTCGCGCGGTCGCGCAGCCGCGGAGCGTCGCCCACAATGTAGCAGACAAGACAGGGGTTAGCTGGATGTTCGCATGGTTTCAGCGTTTGCTGCCGCGACAGGGAAATTTCTTCGAATTGTTCGAAAGCCACGCCGCGACGCTCGTCGCCGGTGCGAACGCGCTGTCGCGCATGTTGCAAGGCGGCGAGGGCATGGCCGATCATGTGCAGGAAATCATCGAGCGCGAACATGACGCCGACGCGATCACGCGCGAAGTCTTGCAGACTGTTCGCCGCACCTTCCTGACCCCATTCGATCGCAGCGCGATCACCGACCTCATTGCCTCGATGGACGACGCGATCGACGAGATGCAGAAGACCGCGGGTGCGGTCGACCTCTATGACGTTACCGAATTCGAACCCGAAATGCGCGACATCGGCGGCATCATCGTCGATGCGGCGCGGCTGACGGCCGAGGCGCTGCCGCTGCTGCGCAATATTTCGGCGAATGCGGTGCGCCTCCATGAACTGACCGAACGGCTGGTGCGGATGGAAGGCCACGCCGACGAAATCCATGCCGCCGGCCTCAAGCGCCTGTTCAAGGAACATGGGCAGTCGAATAGCGCCCGCTTCCTGATCGGGCGTGAACTCTACCGTCATCTGGAGCGCGTCACCGACAGTTTCGAGGATGTTGCGAACGAAATCGACGGTCTGGTTATCGACCACGCATAAGCGGGGGCGCCCACGATGCACGAACTCGCTTTCCCGCTCCTCGTCGGCCTCGTCATCCTCGCGCTGGCGTTTGACTTCCTGAACGGTCTGCACGATGCCGCGAACAGCATCGCGACCGTCGTCGCAACGCGCCTGCTGCGGCCGGTGCAGGCGGTGCTGTTCGCCGCCTTCTTCAATTTTGCCGCCTATTTCCTCTCGATCATCTTCCCCGAACTGCACAAGGTCGCCGAAACGATCGGCAAGGGGATCATCGACAAGGATCTGGTGACGCCAGCGGTGGTGTTCGGCGCGCTGGTCGGCGCGATGTTCTGGAATGTCGTGACCTGGCTCAAGGGCATTCCCTCGTCGTCGAGCCACGCGCTTGTCGGCGGGATCGTCGGGGCGGGCGTTGCGCATGCGGGGTTCGAGGGGATCGAGTGGACGGGGCTGAACAAGACCGTCATCGCGATTTTCCTGTCACCCTTGCTCGGCATGATGCTTGCGATGCTCGTCATGCTCGTCAGCAGCTGGGCGCTGCGCCGTGCGACGGCGAGTTTCGCCGAGAAGACCTTTCGTCACCTCCATCTTTTTTCGTCCGCCGCCTATTCGATCAGCCACGGCCTCAACGACGCGCAAAAGACGATGGGGATCATCACCGTCCTCCTCTATTCGACCGGCTATCTCGGCGGTGAGTTCCATGTGCCGCATTGGGTGGCGTTCAGCTGCTACATCGCAATCGCGCTCGGCACGCTGTCGGGCGGGTGGAAGATCATCGAGACGATGGGCGGCCGCATCACCAAACTGTCGCACCATCAGGGGTTTGCCGCCTCGACCGGCGGATCGATCATGGTGTTCACCGCTAGCCTGCTCGGCATCCCGGTGTCGACGACGCACACGATCACCGGCAGCATCATCGGCGCCGGCGTCGCACGCCGCGCCAGCGCGGTGCGCTGGGGCGTCGCGGGCAATGTTGTCGCGGCCTGGTTCATCACCATCCCGGCGAGCGCGATCGTCGCGGCAATCTTCTACGCGATCACGCGCCTCTTCTGATCATTTTGCGGGGCGATAGGCGATATCCGCCCCGCCGGTCATCCGCACCGGCAAATACAGGCCATTTCCATAGGCCTTGATCTCGCCCGTCTCGAACCCGTCGACGTGCGTCCGGATGACGAAGGCACCTTCGCGTCGCTGATCGACCGCGCGTTTGATCTTGCCCTGCAGTTCACCAAGGTCGCGGGTGAAATTCTGGGTCAGCGCCTCGGCGATCAAGGGCGCGAACCCCTCGCTGCGACCGAGCAGGATGAGCAGATCGCCGCCGACCCCGTCGGTGTCGCCGTTGATGACGAGGTCGGTGAAATGGACTTCGGCCGAGCCGGGCTTGTTCGCCGGGACCGCGGTCATCCAAATGCGGCCGCGCGTCGGCTCGCCCGAACGGATTTCGAGTTTTGCGTCGACGTCGACACCAACCGCGATCCGTCCCCCTTCGGCGCCATAGATGGTCGACTTGCCGAACGTCACCATCATCGGCCCGAGCTTCGGCAGGTCGAAGGGGCGCTGCGACCGTTTGGCGAGCGCGCGGTCGACGACGGGTTGGAGCTGGCCGTAATCCGCGATCACGGGGACGCGGACGTCGAGAT
>JAFAED010000268.1 GCA_023424275.1 Pseudomonadota bacterium
ACCTATGCTATGGCGCCCCCATGACTCACTTTGCTGACATGATCGAGGGATACCGGCGTTTCCGTAACGGCGGTTGGGCTGAACAACGCGAGCGCTGGGAACAGCTTGCCGAGGGGCAATCGCCGAAGGTGATGGTGATCGCCTGTTCGGACAGCCGATCCGAGCCGTCGCAGATTTTCGACACCAATCCCGGCGAAATCTTCGTCGTGCGGAATGTCGCGGCGCTGGTGCCGCCGTTCGAGACCACGCCGGGCCGTCACGGCGTCTCGGCCGCGCTCGAGTTCGCGGTGCAATTTTTGAAGGTCGAGGAAATCGTCGTCATGGGGCACGGGCTCTGCGGCGGCTGTCACGCAGCGCTGCATCGCTCGATGGCGGGCGCCGAACCCGGCCGCGGCGGCTTCATCGCTGACTGGATCGCGATGCTCGACGATGCGAGCACGCAGGTGCGCACGGAGCATCCCGACATCGATAACCGCGAAGCAGGCCGCGCGATGGAGCTCGCGGCGGTTCGGGTAAGCCTTGACAATCTGATGACTTTTCCCTGCATTCAGGAAAAGGTGCGGCGCGGCACGTTGAAACTGCGCGGCGCCTTTTTCGCGATCAGCGACGGGGTTTTGCATCTGATGGACGAGGCAACGGGAGAATTTTCCCCCGCCTGAACAGGAGGGCGACATGAGCAAGAATACATTCTGGGTGACCATGATTTTCGTCGCGGCGATCGTCGGGGCGCTTCTGGGACCTGCTCTTGCTCAATCGCTTTCGACCGGCGCCATGCTGACCTTTTCGATCGTCACCTTCGTTGCGATCGTCGGGCTGATCGTCTGGTCGCTGTCGAGCAACAAGTCCGGGAAAAAGGCCGATACGGCGACCTTGGCCGACGCCCGCACGATGCGCGCGCCCGAAGGCAAGGCGCGCATCTATGTCACGCGCCGGGGCTTCGTCGCCGCGCTGCAAGGGATGAACGTCACGCTCGACGACTTGGCAAAGGGTCAGATCAAGTCGGGCCAGATGCTGATGGCCGATGTCGAACCCGGTACGCATCGACTTCACGCAGAAATGGCAAAGGGGCTGATGGCGAACGCGGGCACGATGGAGCTTGCGGTCGGCGCCGGCGACGTCGTCGTGATCGATGCAATGTTCGAAATGAGCGCGCTGAAAGGCGATGCCAAGCTCACCCGGCTGGACGGGGCCAGGGCGCGTGAGAATGTCAACGCGACCAAGCTGATCTTGTGGGAAGTCGCGCCGATTTGATCGGCGACGAAACGAAGCCTATTTGCGGGCAGCGGTGAAACCCCGCTGCAACAATGGCGTTAATCGTACGTTCTCCGGCAAAGGAGAATTTGATGGCCCTTCGCCAAACCCTGTCGGCTGCGCCGGCGCTTGCTTCGCGTAGACGTGCGTTCCCCGGCGAAGACGAAAGCTATACCAAGGCCCGGAAATCGTTGCTTGCCGAAGAAATCGACCTGCGTCGCAAGATGACGCGCGTCGCCGAGCAGCGGCGCCAGCTGCCGCCGGGGCCGCTGATGAAGGATTATAGGTTCAGGGTCGCCGATGGTGCCGAACGCGGGTTGGCCGATTTGTTCGGCGATCATGATACGCTCGTCACCTATTTCTGGATGTACGGTCCCGAACGCCAGCGCCCCTGCCCCATGTGCACCAACTGGCTGGGTGCGGTGAACGGCAATGGCACCGACATCAAACAGCGCGTCGCGCTGAAAATCCTGGGCCGCAGTCCGGTCGAACGGCAAATGGCGTTTGCCGAAGAGCGAGGATGGCGCGCGCTCGACTTCGTGCAGACGGTCGGCGACGATTATGCGCGCGATTTTCGCCTGCTCAACGCCGATGGCAGCGAGAATCCCGCGCTGGCCGTGTTCAAACGCAACGGCAACGGCATCCGCCTGTTCTGGAAAAGCGAAATGACCGCCGACATGGCCGACCCCGGCCAGGACCCCCGCGACGCGCCCGACATCGCGGCGCTGTGGAGCATCCTGGACCTCACCCCCGGCGGACGCGGTACCGACTGGTACCCGTCGCTCGACTATTGAGCGGGGAACGACATCCGAAGCTGTTGATGCGGACGTGATCGCGGACGAACCTGCGGGCGGCCGAACCGCCCGCAGTGTCTTCATCCGTGCGGCTTGATCAGATATTTTTCGCCCGTGCGTTTCGCATTATAGGCCTGCGCCGTGTCGATGTTCAGTGCGTCGGCCAACGAGACCTCATGGCTGTAATGGCTCTTGAAGGTCGTGGTTAGCTCGTCGACGACGCGCTGGCGCATCCGGCCCACGACCTCCATTCCCGCCTTCGCCATGAACGGCGTCAGCAGGAAACCGCCCAGCGCCCAGGTCAGCCCGAAGCTGCGCGCCGAGAAGGTCGTCGGCGACAGGTCGAGCGCGCCATAGATGTAGACCTGTTTGAACGTGTCCGAGCCATAGCGGCTGTAGGTCGTCATGCGCTTGACCGCGGCGGCCTCCATCGCAGTCAGCACCTGCCCGGCGAGCTTGCCGCCGCCGGTCGCGTCGAAGCCCAGCGTCGCGCCGGTCTCGACGATCGCGTCGACCAGCCGCTCCATGAAATCGTCGGCGCTGCTGTTGACGATATATTTCGCGCCGATGCTCTTGAGGATTTCGACCTGCGCGTCGCTGCGCACGATGTTGACG